>JBDTVG010000184.1:0-8325 GCA_040007395.1 Chloroflexota bacterium | reverse complement strand
TGTCCGCATTGTTCCGCTCTGCTGAGGGATTCTTATTTCTCTGGAATGGCCTTATCACAGTTTCTACACCGATAATCGGGCACTTGGCTACTCTTGGTCACACGAAACGCTCGCGCATTTTTCAAAGCCGCCCCACAATGCGGACATTTCAATCCGGTCGGGTGGAAATAATCCACCAGCCATTCGTAACTGCTTTGGCTCGACATCAAATCTACAATCGGAAACTCAATTGGCATTCTTCGTAGCCTGTTGCTCTTCCCTTTCCCTGAGTTTACCCATTTTGCACACGTAGTTAACATGAGCCAGCAATTTTTCGATCCGCGTCGGGCGTACCGGCTTGGTTACCCGACGTTCAAGTATTCGGATTTGCTGACGCAGCACCAAGAGTTCAAGATCCTTATCCGGGTCTGTGGTGAAGCGCACGCTCAGTGCGTCCAAAATCACTGTTACGATCCGAGCAATGAGAAACCCTATCATTGCAATCCCCTGCTTCCAAAAACGCCAACTGCTGAGGTCTATTGTATTTAGAATAGACGCAGATGGAATTTTCGCATACTATGGGGCATATGCTCTGTACAACGAGACACGCCTACGGGACACGAAGACAGAGGGTTGAAGGGATAGTCCCACCGCCCGTAGTACCCAATCCCTATGGAGCCTTTAAAGATGTCACCCCCACGACGCGCAGGCAGTCTAACGCGCTCACGACGTTCCGCGCGGCGTGGTCGGGTTCACGTCGCTGCTAGGTGACATGATGAACGCGCAACCAGTATAATATTATTATTACGTCAACATCAATCGTGTGGAGCCGAGTCATATGGCCGATGTGTTTATCTCCTATTCGCGGAAAGATAAGGCGTTTGTCCGCCGACTTTTCACGGCGCTTGCAAGTAGTGGGCGTGACGCCTGGGTCGACTGGGAGAGCATTCCCTACTCTGTCCAATGGTGGGCCGAAATCTGCGATGGTATCGAGAAATCCGACAACTTCATCTTCATCGTAACTCTACAATCCCTCAGTTCAAAGATCTGTAACGACGAATTGGCCTACGCCCGACAAAACAAGAAACGGATTATTCCCGTGATCCGGCGTCAGATAGACGTAAAAAAGGATTTGGCATCGGTATGGTTTGGCGTCGATTGGGAAACGCAGGCACGGGAAAACTGGACGCTATTAGAGCAATTGAACTGGTTGAATTTCCGTAGGCGCGTTGATTCTGACTGTGACTGCGCTTTCGATGACAAAGGCGATCCAGTTGATGCGGATTGTGACGGCCCCCAGTGTGACCTGGACGATTTTGGGAAAGCGTTTGATTCCCTAATCACAACCGTAAAACGCGACGATGCTTATGTCCGCAAACACAGAGAGCTTTTTACGGCGGCGCGACAATGGGAGGCCAATCAGCGTGACGACAGCTATTTGTTGCGCGGCGAAGAATTAGCCACGGCAAAAACGTGGTTGAAACAAAGCAAAGGGAAAGATCCTGCACCTACTACGCTCCATCGGGAATATGTAGAAGAATCAGGCATGTACGAAGCACGCATTCGTGCAGAGGAAGATCGCCGTATGCGTCGCCTGCGCAATTTTGGGCGTGCGGTCGTGTTGCTCGTAATCGTCGCGCTCGTTGCAGGAGTCATTGCAGTACTGGGGACGATCACGGCTGCAAACGCAACAGGACAAGTTGCGGCAGCCTACGCTACACTGACACCGGTTTTTGGACAAATCCGCGCAGCCCAGAACCTGAATTATTCCCTACAAATGGCGGCTGACGCGAACCAAGCCGTACAGAACGGTGTAGGCGATACGCGGTTGCCAGTGTTGCTTGCTCTTCGGGCACTGAAAAGTGCCTATTTGCCCGAGAACGAGGCGGCATTATATACGGCAATGGATGCCTATGATGACAGCGTCGTCTTTCGTCCAGATTATTCTTTGTTGCCAAATGGGGATCCCATTGATAGCGCGGCTTTTAGCCCCGACGGACAACGTGTGCTGGGCTACAGCATTCCTTCCGATTCTATATGGATTTGGAATGCAAAAACTGGGAAAACGATTGACAGTATCCATGGCGTAAAGGGCAGTACAGTGAAAGCAACGTTCAGCCCGGATGGGAAGTGGGCGCTTACAGCTAGCACGGATTCTCCGCGCTATTCTGGAAATCGGTTGCAACTGTGGGATCTAGAAGCACGTAAGATCGTTAAGGAACTGGCTGGACACAGCGCTGAGATCACCGCTGTTGCCGTCTCAGCGGATAGTCATTACGCTCTGAGTGCAAGCAAGGACAAGTCAATCCGTTTATGGGACATCGCGGAGGGTAAGGAAATTAAGCGTTTTACTGCGCCGACGGATGCGGTTGCTGCTATTGCCTTTTCACCCGATGGAAAATCTTACCTGACCGCTAACGGAATGACGGCGACTTTGTGGGACGCGACAAGCGGCAGCGAAATTCGCCGTTTCGCAGGTCACGTAGATATTGTGATCGCAATAGCTTTTTCTCCGGATGGTAAAACCATGGTCACTGGAAGTAATGATAATACGGCGCGTGTTTGGGATGTCGCCAGCGGAAACTTGGTCCGAGTACTCAATAGCACCGACCGGGTAAAAGCCGTAGCCTTTTCACCCAATGGTCAGTACATTCTTACCAGCTTCGCCCTGTGGGACGCAAATACCGGGCAACAGCTCAGGCAGATCGTAGGACATCTTGATTTTGTAAACGCCGTTGCGTTTTCTCCAGATAGCGCCTACGCTTTGACAGGCAGTGCAGATGCAACAGCGCGCTCGTGGAGAGTCGATGCCAACCACAAATTCCGTCGGGCGGGAATAGGGTCGGGCGGCGCGGTTCTGTCACCTAATAATCGCTATGTACTCCAAAGAAACCTGTTTCACCACGCTCTGTTGTGGGATTTTACGTCGGGACAGCTCATTCGTGATTTTTATGAAACTGAGGATCCGTACCACGGGGACGTAACGGGGCTTGCATTTTCGCCAGATGGGAAGTGGGCGCTCGTTGGAAACCATGATGGTATCGCGCGGTTATGGGATATCAGCAGCGGGAAGGTGATCCAGAGATATAAAGGGCATTCTGGCCCTGTAAACGGCGTGTCGTTCTCGCCCGACGGCAAATATGTGCTGACGGGAAGCGATGACAAGACTGCCCGACTATGGGATACAATCAGCGGTCAAGAGATTAGGCAGTTCATCAACGACACTGACCCAATAAGTGGCGTGGTGTTCTCGCCCGATGGCAAGAGCATCCTGACAAGCTACTCTGTTGGGACACCAACATTGTGGGATGCCAGTACCGGGAAACGCATTGAAATGATTGGGCATGTCCTAACCGTTGCGCAAAGTGGAGTGTTTTCACCCAACGGCATGATGATTATAAATTTGTTCACTGCTGATGGCACCTTTTTTATTTACGATTTGCAGTCTCATAAAGATGTCCGTACATTCGCAGGACCCAAAAGCAAAGTGCGTTCCGCTGTCTTTTCACCGGATGGCATTTATGTGCTATCGGCTTATGAGGATAATACGGTGCGATTGTGGACTACGGCGGATGGCAAGCAAGTTCGCCAACTTTCGGGTCGGACTGCGCAGGGGTTCACTGCTAATACGGGAGTATTTGACGCTACCTTCTCGCCAGATGGGCGTTTGATATTAATCACTAGCGCCGGGGGACTGAGCCTATGGGATACGAATTACGCAGATACGATGGCTTATGCCTGTGATGAACTCCCACAGGATTTTGGCTATATAGTCTACAATACCATGGGCGGTAGGTTGGATGCACGCCAGCAGTATGGCTTCAGCGACGATAAATCCGCGACCTGTCCGCAGTTTACTTCCGATGACCATCCGTTTAGCACACCCATGCCGCCCACTTCAACCCCGCCCGCAGCGGCAACTATAGCTTGGACTCCAATTGCGTCGCCGACTGCATCGCCCATGTACACACTATCACCGACGAGCACGAATGTCGACCATTAGTGGGCGTCGCATAGCGTTTCTAAAAGACATTGACAGATAACAAACTTGGCATTTCCCAGACGACAACCTTACCGAACAAGGCATTGTTGGGACAAGCAACAAGCAAAACACATGACAACAAACGATACCATTCGAGAACGAATGATGTCCATCGACACGACAACTGTGTCGAACAAGGCATCGTCGGCGCACAAACGAAAGGGCAGTTTCACTTGATTTATGGCACAGAAGGCACACAAGCGTTGTTCACCGGGTTAGCCACTCAGATCGTCTATGGCGGCTGCGACCACGATACCGCCGATTTTTACAGCAAAGCGTCTGGCACGACCACTGCCGATGCCAATCCCGATCCGAAGAAAGCGAATTTTCGCCAGCGCCCCTTGCTCACCGTTGATGAAGTCGTCACGCCGCAGATAGGCAATTGCACCATCTTCGCCCGCTTTGTCGAACCCGCCTTCGCTACCCAGATTATCTTGACAGCCCGGTTGACACGTCTGTACAAACGCGAGGACTGGCAGAGCCGTTTCGCCGCCTCAAAAAATGAGGAGCCGCTCCTGCTCGAACGGGGAGTGAGCGCCAATGTGCAACCCAGCTTCACACAGCCCGAACCGCCGAAGCAAGCGAAGAAGAACAATCCAGACCAGTTCGCGGAAGCCGCCAAACAGCGTATGGCAGAGGCCAAGACCGGAAAACCCAAAACATCCGACGGCGCGAAGCCGACGATGACGGACATTCGCACGATGCAGCGTCGAGCACAGCAGCGCCAATCCGTTAAAATTCAGCAGGAAGAAGGTGAGAATGTCACTCGATAAGAATAAGACTATTGCAGAGGTGGGACGGCGCACCTGCCTCCGCAACCACGACGTTCAGAAAATGCTCGAATCGCTCCTTGAAGTTTGGTCGGAAGAACTAGCCCAAGAAGGACGAATCGAGGTAGAGAATTTTCTGGTGCTGGAAGTCAAATGTCTAGATCGTGGTGATAAGGCTGGATCATTGCTTGTCGGCGGTAAACTGCGTCGCGCTCCGCGCGTTATCAAGAAATTGACGGTTAGGCCGAGCAAGTCTTTGAAAGGGCGGCTGAGAACCCGATAATATCAGGCAATTTCAGAACGAAATCGTTGCACGATTGGTCTTTATATGGATAGGCGGAGAGTATGACCAGTTGGCTATCGGTCTGGGCATCAGGCCACCCCAATGGGGAACGGCATTTTTTAGTTGTTAAGCTAATGGTGGGCCTTATTGGTGCGAATGAATGAGCAGAATCGTTCCTTGAAGAGGGCCTCGAATGGTACGGAAGTTGTCAAACCAGGTTACCAAACGAGGTCCTTTCGTTATCTCAATAGGAGGGATACTTCATACCACTACTTCTCCCATTGATATGTTCGGCAGGTTACTTGGATAACTGCCGAACGAAATCTTGGACATCCTTCGCGTATAGACGCGGTTCTTCCCAGGCCGCAAAATGACCGCCGCGCTCAAGGTCAGTAAAGTGCTGCAAGTTCACTTTGCGCACAGCCCAGTCGCGGGGGAGTGGTGCATCCCAGGGGCAGTGCGCTACTGCCGCCGGAACATCGCTGCGTTTTCCAGCGTTTGGCGAGGGCGCTGCATGGGCTACTTCATAGGACACTCGGAATGAAGAGCCAATACTTTCCGACAACCAGTAGATCATAATGTTCGTCAGTAGTTCCTCCTGACCGAAGCGCTTCTCGATGTCCTCCGGGGTCGATCCCCACATCATAAAGCTCATAATCCAAGCCGCTAGTCCGACGGGTGAGTCGTGCATACTAAAGGCAAGACTTTGCGGCTTGGTGGCTCGGATCATGTTAAATGGGCCTTCTTGCATAAACCACTGCTGGATGAAACCCGCGAATTCTTGCTCAGTGGGAGACAGGCTGGAGAAGTCCGTTGTATGATCTGGATAACCAACGTCCGTCAAGTAGATACCGCTCAAGATGTCGGGATGGTTCTGCGAGAGCGAGATGGTGATGATTGCTCCGCCGTCGCCGCCCGCACATATAAACTTCTGATAACCCAGAATGTCCGTCATCAGTGTGGCAAACAGGGCGGCATTCGCGTCATATGACATAGCCTTCCGTTCAGAAAAACCAAATCCTGGAATGGATGGCACGATGACATCAAACGATTGGTTTGCGTCCCCACCGAAACTGGCGGGATCGGTGAGCAGCGGGATCAGATTGTGATAGCGGTAAAACGAGTCCGGCCAGCCGTGCAGCAACAGGATCGGCGTTGGATTCGCGCCTTTGCCACGCTCGTGAATGAAGTGAACGTTGACCCCATTTACATCTGCGGTGAAGTGATTGAACTGGTTCAGTTCTGCCTCGTGCTTGCGCCAGTCGTATTTATTCTGCCAATAGTTCACCAGATCCTTCATATAAGTCAGATTCGTCCCCATTGTCCAACCAGAGTTAGGTGCTTCATCGGGCCAACGGGTAAGCTTCAAACGCTGCTGAAGATCGTCCAGCGCTGACTGAGGGATATTGATCGTAAACGGCTTGACCTGTGATTTTGATCCGCTTGTCGCTGCCATTTTATCGCTCCTGAATAGATTATCGCTCCTGCTGACATGAACAGTTTAATCGAAAGTACAGGGCGAAGTCTTGTCCTGAGACGACAATTATTCGTAATTACGAATGCGTGCGATTTGCGCGGGAGTCTGTCCTAGCAGGCATTTCAACGATTTTGTCATACTCTGCTGATCGGCGTAACCTGCCTGATACACAGTATCGAGAATGGATAGGCCACTCCCTAAAAGCGAGGCCGCCTGTCGAGCGCGTTCAATTGAGCGAATATAGCGCTGGCTGAGTCCGGTGATGCGCAAGAAACGACGTTGGACGGAGCGCAAGGACATATATTGCGGGTCTCCCTGTAGGGTGGCTTCGACGATCCCATCCCGACCAAGCAGGTCGCCCCGCACCAGCCGATTGATAAACGTCTCGACGTTCTCATAATTTGGATAATCCCAGGCCGCGCCGTTTAACCAGAAGGATTTTCCCGTTACTTCGGGTAGCACTGTGCCGACATTGAGCAGGCTGTAGGAGGGAAAATAGGGCATAAACGTGCCGAGCTTGAAACGGATGCCAATGGCCTCGGAACCTTCAAGGTGGGCAACAGAATTGGCTTTCGTCATTGGCCCCCATACAGACAGATGGCTCTTGCCGTTCTGTTGTACGATGATCATGTCCCAACTCACATCGGCAGAAACAATATCACAGCCATCACTCTCCGCTTGAGTATGCCAAATCAATTCTACGAAAGGTGAGTCCGACAGCCTCTCCTCATACACAACGGTCATTCGCCTAACTCCCTCCTGGTCTAGGGCCTCGTTGAGGTATCTAACATACGCAATCCCCTTACTGGAAATTTTCACGTTGCAATTTGCGCGTCGTCCAATGCTAGCATAGGGATGGTATCCGTCAAGTGTCATGATTGCTCTTTACCATTAAGTTTTTGATCAGTTTATCCAACTGGACAACCGTTCCTAATAAGGCATCGTCGACGCACAGACGAAAAGGCAGTTTCATTTAATCTATGGTACAGAAGGCACACAAGCGTTGTTCACCGGGTTAGCGAGCCAGATTGTGTACGGTGGCTGCGACCATGATACCGCCGACTTTCTGAGAAATGACACGTAAAGTGCAGTTTTTGAGCCGGAGAGTTCCCCTATGCTTCCAGCACACTTGAGTCAGGTAGTGACCTGAACCGACTCCGAAGCAACCAAGGTAAAGCCCAGCTTGGCAGCTCGCTTGCTTAACACTTTGATGTAACGTTGCCGATGTTGGCGTTCGAATTCCTGAGCACCCATCTCTTCATATTGGACATGGTATTTCAGCAGATGGTAAACGGTTCTGGCGATCTTGTTGGCGGTGGCCGCTTGGGCAAACAGGGGGCCACCTTGCACACGCTTGCGTCGGTAGAAGGCTCCAAAGGCGCTCGATGTGCGGATAACCGATTGAGCGGCCTGGCGAAACGCCTGACCAGCGCGATTACGAACCGGTAGGGTTCGAGAGCGCAGCACTCGGCCCCCAGAAACATCGTTGTGAGGCGCTACCCCACACCAGGAAGCAAAATGCTTGACGCTAGGCCACTTGGACATATCCGTACCGATTTCAGACAGGATGGTCTGGGCCAGAGTGGGGCCGATGCCAACGACGGCGGCTACGTCCACTCCAGTGATCCGGATGATGTCGGTGCGCACCTCAGCAATTGGTTCAGGTATCTTTCGATTCCGACCAGACTGGCGAGGTGTAGACATTAATGGTACGCCATTGGGTGCGCCAATTACATACTCCCTCAAAAAGCACAGGGGTGCTGGGATCTGCAAC
>JBDTVG010000183.1:0-6915 GCA_040007395.1 Chloroflexota bacterium | reverse complement strand
GTACTCCATTCTTCTTGTTTAATTGCATCCCTTATTTCTTTACAGTGCCTTAGCTCGCCTGAGTCACCGGCGATACAGCGCCCAAGCGTACCAGCGCCCGCCACGCGACTACAGCTGGATTCATGTTCCATTTGTCAATGAGGTCTTGTTCCTCAACCACTTGACGGAGCGTATCAACCGTATTTTCTGCCTGCAATTGACCTAAGGCCCAGACCGCGCTGTCGCTGACTGCTACTGATTTATCCGAGAGGCAACTTAACAGCGCTACTGTCGCTTTGGCCTGCCACAGCAAGCGTACCGCGATTAAGCGCTTGACCTCGCTTGTGCTGTCAAGCAACTGCTCGGCAAAAGTAGTATCGTCACACAAAGCGGCGGCACGGTACGAGATCAACGGCGAAGCATCCAGCGTCAGGTTGTGGATTACGTCGCTGGCCCATGCTTCCTTGACCTTACCGAGTGAACCGATGATCGCCTGTTTAACCTTGACCGATGACGATTTATAGAGCGCTTCCACAGCGACCCGCAAGCAACCTGAGTCGATTGAACCCAAAACAGTCACGATTCCGCTTAGTATATCTTCGTCGGTCGTCGCTTCAATCGTTTTCATGAGCCATGGTGCGAAGTCGAGATGACCGAACTTGCCAAGCCGTTTAATCACTGCATCAGCGGCGACATCTTTGGCGAGTGCTTCCAGCAGGACTGGCACACAGCGCGAGTCGTCCCACTCAAACAGTGCGTCGGCGGCCTTCTGGCGCAGATCTTTGTCTGTGTCCATGACTTTGGCGACGGCATTGGCGGCACTGGTCGCGTGCAACCGCCGCAGATGAATTAGGGCAGCTTCACGGACTGCAGGGATACGCCGTGCCAACTGAGTGATCAAGAACGGCATCACGCGAGGATCGTTGATATAGCTGAGGAACTTGAGCGCCGTTAGCCGCAGATTGATCTTCGGGCCTTGCACAATGGCGGCGAGTCCCTCAAATGGAATGCCGACATAGACAGGCTCTGTCTGTACAGGTGGCACTTTGGGGCGCTGCCCAAATGGGGAACCGAAAGGCGACTGCGGTGCATCGGACAACGCCTCAAGCGCGATCAACAGTTTATCCAGATCATCATCGGGATCGCTCTGCACAAGAGCGAAAAGTGCCACCCGGCGATGATCGGCGTGCGGCGAGTGGGCGTGCTGCCATAGGATCGGCTGTGCTTCTTTGCGTCCGGTAGCCGCCAGCAGTTCAAGCGCCAGTGGATAGAAGGCGATGGTCGGAGCGCTTTCGGCGAGCGCGATCTTCCACACGCTGTCCAGACTGGCTTCGCTCAGAGGGTGATCCCCGCGCATGGCCTCGCGAGTGACGGTGCAGACGGAGGTGAGCCATTGGGAGATAGTGTCATTTTCAAGGGGCAGCAGCGAGAACAGCCCGGCAATGCCGACATCGCCGCCCATTTTCGTGAATGCATCGATCATGTGCGTTAGGTCATCACCGTCACGGCGCACATTATATACGAAATCGATGACACGCAGATCGCCAAGCCTGCCGATAGCCTGCAATATGGGGGTTTCATCGGCATTATCTTCGCCTGCTTTACGCCAGCACTCAAGCAGTCCCTTGAGATTGTCAGGCAAAGGATCGGGGATCGATCCTTGCACTGTTGGTTCTTCGGCAGTGAGATGGTTTAGCATATCCAACAGGCTTTCTGATTCGGCCTTGTTAGCAGAGTCGGGTACCACCGCAAGCGCATCGAAGCAGGCTGCTACATGGAACGGCAGGGAATCAACCTGTCCAAAGAAGGGGCGTGTACCAAACGGGCTGCTGGGCGGTTTCGACCCGAATGGGTTCGCTGGAGCCGTTGAGCCACCAAAGGGGCTGCTAGGTCGGGTTGGTGCGGGTGGCGGTGGGACTTGCTGTGGCGCTGGTTGTCCCGCGCCAAAGGGTCTACCCGGTCTTTGTGCCGGCTGCTGCGCCGTCGGAGTGGGGGATGGAGGTATTGGCGGGGGCGTGCCGGGACGCGAGGGTGTCGATCCAAATGGCGACCGCGGTGGCATCTGCGGTTGAAGTAGATCGTCGGGCAATGTTTGCAGTAACTTGAGCAGCGCTTCCATTGCGCCTACCGTTCGTTGATCGATCTCAAAGCGGGCGAATTTCTGCTCGACTGCTTTGCCCGTGCGCCACCACCGGATCGCCTGAGAAGTCCATGTGCGGGCATCGGCAAGCGTCCCACCATCGGCGATTACGGCATCGGCAACGGCTCGGACATGCGAAAAGAGGTGGTGGGCGCAGCTGCGTGTGTCCCGGTAGATTAGCTTGACCAGATGTTGACCAAAAACATCATCGGGGGTAATCGCCCCGCGAACGGCAGCAATGTAGTCGCGTAATGGTTGATGAGCCTCAGTTGTCATAGTTATGATTGCCCCTTACGTATGAACATTTTAGCGGGCGATGCCTAGCTCGCTCCTACATCAAACCGCTATTTTGTAGGGTCGGGCAGGCCCAACCCTCCCTCTCGCCACGAACAGCGAAGGTACAGGTCAATTGAAAAATGGATAGGTGCGTTTGCCGACTAACCACGCGGCATATTGCAGTGATTCTTGAATATCTTCTAATTCCAGTTCAGGATGTATATCGAGGATGTCCTCGATTGCCGAGCCGTCCGCGACCATCCTGACCACTGACGACACCGGAATATGTGTCCCACGAATGCAAGCCTGCCCCATCATCACGTTTTCGTTCAACGTGATCCGATCAAAACTTCGCATGATTACTGCTCCTCGGCGGTGTTTAATGTGCTACTGTGCTGATCTCGCTATTTCAATGTAAAAACCGGGCCAACAGGTTTGAATGGCAGATTGCGCCCTTCTGGGATCAAGAAAGCATGATCGCGCTGGATAGTCAGTACATCGCAACCGCAGTCCGTGATCACAAGGATCGGCGCGTCTTTGGGAAAATCTTTGGCTTCTTCTAACAGCTTAATACCGGGTTGCAGGCGTGTCCCACCTCGCCCTTTGATGTGCATCGGCTCAGACAAGCGTGTGACAGGGACAAAGCCTTCATCGTAAGGAGTCGCGTCGCAGAATACTAGTCGAACCTGCTTGATATTGTGTTTTTCCGACAACGACACGATAGCCCCTAGACATTTACTGAGCAAGTCGTTATCCATACTACCCGATGTATCCAGCAGCACACCGAAGATGCTTGATCCGTCGGGCAACTGCGGGATCGCATGACGCGGACGGGGAATGTCGGGAGTTGCTTGTTGGCGGCGGCTTTGCCGTGCATAACTACGTACTGGACTCATCGGTTCAAAGTGCGCGTCAAACCAGCGCGTCAGTGACATTTTCCACTGTGGCGGCGGTACATGGGTCGGCGTGACCATTTCGAGCAAACCCGCTGGAAGCAACCCACCGGGGCCTTCCATGTGCGCTTTGATGCCCTGCTTCAACAGCATATCCGCCAGATCCTCGGCTTTTTGACCATTGATCAACACCGGATTGCCGCCTGAGCCGGGAGGCAGAATATCACCGACTCCGAGGCCGCGAAATGTGACCAGCCGCCGTGCATAATTCGGGTCTGCAATCAGCTTGTCGTAGATTTCGTTGGAGGACATCCCGACGAACTTGGGATTGTATAGGCCGCCGCGTGGTGGCATTTCTCCCACGCCCATGTCGATCAGCCAAGCATTGATAACGAAATCGCAGGCGACATTCCAGATAAACGCATCGCGCCCTTCGCGGCGAACGTGATGCAGCAGCCCAACATGCATCAATTCGTGGCACATAATGAAACGCATTTCCGCCGGAGTGAGATCAATATCGGGATTAAACAGGATCTCCATACGTTCGGCAATGACCGCCGCTACGCCGATCTGGAACGCCTGAATCGTGTCACGATCCTCAATGATCTTGAAATGGGCAGCCAATGAACTGAGCAGCGGAAAATGATCGACGCACCATTGCAGGGCTTGGCGGGCCTTGCTCGTCCCCACCGTTGCCCAAGGGACAAGATTGCCCTTGCTGCCGATGTTTTCAAGCAAGCCGCGAGTCAGCATCATGCCCCAGCCATCGACAGGCGGTGCAGTTGCCCCGACAGGCAGCGGCAGAATATCGGTTTCTTTCGCGCCTGCCGCCGATGTCCAACCGGGTGGTGGGACGAGTCCAAACTGCTTCCAGTGGTCATAGACAACTTCGGCATCAGCATCTACGATATCTGAGGGGAGCAAGAATCCCTCCGGCGGTGTGCCGATCCCCAATTGCAGTACCAACGTATTGGCAGTGACCTCGTAGACTGCTTGTCGAGTTTCGTCTGCATCAGCCTGATGACGCAATCCCAGATGGATCAACAGATGTGCCAGTACAAACTTCCATTCATCCGCGCTGGCGAGGTGTAGCGGGTTGGCATAGATCACCCCATTGCTGCCCAAAACCGCCCATGTCTTCGGCGCATACAGCGGTTCAGCGCTCAACTTGACATTTTCCGCCAGCGTTTTCAGCGCTGGGATCTTTTTGAGTTCAGGCCAGACCGACCACGCACTGCTCAGTTGCAACACTGGGCTGCTGTCTAGTGTGGGTGCGTCGTCATCTTCATCACCGTTTTGCTGTTGGATTCGTCTGAGCAGACTCATGAGGCTTTTTTCTCCACGGGTTTATCGACGAGGCGGGCAGGAATGACAGCAGTGAGATCAGCGACAAACCACGCGGGCAGCGCCGTTTTCGGATCGGCCTGTCCGAGCATCAACTGGATGAGTTCGCCATCGTAGGTCGTCAGGATACGGATCACGTTTTGGGCTTGCGTAACGAGAGTCCGTGCCGAACGCGACAGACGGGTGCGTTCACGCGGCAGGCGTTCGAGCAAATACGCGCCTAGTGACATGACAATGAAGTACATCAGATCGCGGTCATAGGTTGGCAACTGCTGTTTGCCACTCAGGATGGCTTCGGGTCGGAATGAATGCAACTGCTGCTTGAAGTAGGCGACAAATTGGCTAGCATGGGAAACGGTCAAGCAGGCCGTCGCCAGAATTGCTACGTGTTCAGCCGCGAGATTATCGCCATAACTCCACATGGCATCGCTTAACATATGCCACGCACGCGGCGTACTGAATGGCGCTTCCACTTCCGGCGGCACATCGGTCAGATGGTCAGGTCGGGCTTTGATATAGTCGATCACGTAGGGGTGCAGATGGGCTGATTCGGCCCATGTCAGCCAGTCGGCAACGTTGGCGCGGAGTTCGACGTGCAACATCCGATTCATCAGTGCGGATGCCATCGGGCGGGTAATGGCGCGATCCTGAGCGCGATTGCCCGCGCCGATAACCATTGATCCTTCGGGGAGATGATAGTTCGCCAGCCGTCGTTCGTGAATCAAACTGTAGAAGGCTTTCTGTACTTCGGGGGAACTGGCGTTTAGCTCGTCCAGAAACAGCACGTAGGGATCATCACGGGCGATCAGATCCGGTGGGCAAAAGCGACTCTTGCCATCAAAGATCTGCGGCACACCCACGAGATCTTCTGGGGCAAGCTGCGACCCTAGCAGCGACACACAGGGGAGTCCCTGCTGCTGGGCGAACAACTCGACCAGTGATGATTTGCCAACACCGGGCGGACCCCAGATAAAGATTGGTCGCGTAGGCGCAACCGCTGTCAGAAATGAAACGAGTTGATTTTGCGTCACGACATTCATGGTTGAAAATCCTCACCCAGCAATGATCGGCTAACGTACCAGACATTTGTCTCTGGAACTGCATTCAGACATATATTGAGTTGTGACAGATCGTGATCGAACTAATCCGTGTGGAGCGCGACTCGGCGCAGTGTGCTATCGTTAATCTATTGCGTCTTCTGTGGTTTCCTTGTCTGTCACCTCGCTGGGTGGCATATGTTTTTTCAGAGTCGCAAGATCCTCATAGCGCTGCTGCATCCGCCATTCGACTTCTTCAATACTGACGGCAGGTCGAGTATCTACTCGATCTAGTAAGTCGCCCGGTTCACATTCAAGCACTTTACAGATCCGGTTTAACTTGCCGAGGTCAAGTTTGGTCGGCTGACCAGACGTGAGCCGATAAATGGTTGGCTCCGTGATCCTTGCACGTTTCGCCAGTTCGGCATAGGTCATCTTCTCGCCATGTTTGGCTTGCCACTGAAAGATCGCTGCATCGAGATTAAGCTTTATGGGCATGTCCAACCTACTTGCTATGACTGGCTATCCGCCACTGTCCGACAATGGATTAGAAGATGATGAAAGCCTATCATAGGTTTTGAAAAATAGTGAGATTTTTAACAAAACATTTACTGCTATGCGAGAAATAACCTATCGTCTTTTGATAGAAATTTATCATCTGATGATAAATGGTATATTATCTCAGCGATTCTTGTCAACCCCCCGTTTGTACTATGCAACTCGAACTGGGAAGGTTGCCATGAATTTTGATGGGTGTTCGGACAGAACTATTAGTGATCTATCGAGCAGCGGGTTGGGTAAGGCGCTGAGGTGTATCGCGGGGACTCGATCCTTCCTCTGTAAGTGAGAAAAAGGATCGATAGGGACAGGCTATTCGATCCTTGGGAGTAGCAAAGTATGAGGGTATGAGTAAAATGGGGGAATGATAAAGTGCCCACACTGCTAGGGAAGCGAACAATCGGTAAAGATCGGCATGAATGCATCGGATATCAAACGCTACCTGTGCAAAGTGTGCCAGCGCAAATACACGCCGCATGGTTGCGGCGTGCAGCATTGAATCTGTATATCGATGGGCTGAATTTCCGACGAATTGCGCGGACATTGCAGGTATCATGTCAAAGTGTGGCGAATTGGGACAGAGCCGATGCGGAAAGCTTGCCTGAGCGACCACCTTGGCCCGCAGTAGTTGGAATTCAAAGTTGTGATCCTCATCAATTTGCGAACAATAGGTAGGGGGAGAGCCAAA
>JBDTVG010000182.1:0-15525 GCA_040007395.1 Chloroflexota bacterium | reverse complement strand
TTGTGGTGGCGGTGGGGGCGGGTCGCCTTGCCGAAATGCGTATTTCGCGCCGCAACCAAGCGTACCTACTACAAAACGGCGGGAAACCTGTCACTGAACCATATTTTCATGTCATGGTGGCGTTTCATTCTGCCGTGCTGGTGGCTTCGGTCATCGAGGTGATCGCGCTGAATCGCCCGTTCATTCCAGTCTTGGGCATTGCGATGCTTGCCATATTCATCGCGTGTACGGCCTTGCGCGGTTGGGTGATCCGCACGCTGGCTCAACATTGGAACGTACAGATCATGAATTCGCTGGATCTGGGTGTGGTCGAGTCTGGCCCGTACCGCTATATTCGTCACCCCAACTATGTCGCGGTCTATGTCGAACTCATCGCCGTGCCGCTAATCCATACCGCCGTGCTGACAGCGCTTATCGGCGCAGCGATCCACCTCTGGATTTTGTATCACCGCATTCGAGTAGAAGAATCGATGCTGATGACGAATGAGGCTTATCGGGCGGTGATGGGAAGCAAGCCGCGTTTTATCCCCCGATTGCCGAAGCGGTCAGGCTCAGGTTAGCGTCAACAGGATCTTGTTCTGTTCAACGCGATCCCCTTTGGCGACATGGATTTTCCCGACGAGGCCAGCACGCGGCGCTTTGATGTCGTTCTCCATCTTCATGGACTCCAGCACACACAGCGAGTCGCCCTGATTGACGCTTTCGCCCTCTGCGACTGACACCGCCACGATTAACCCCGGCATCGGCGAACGAATCGATAGATCGCCCTGCGTAACGTCGAGGCCAGACGAAGACCTTAGCAAACGCTGCTGCCGTTCGTCGGTCACTTCAACCTCGTACAACTCGCCACCGATCAGCACGTTATACAGTCCGTCGCGTTCCTCGACCAGCGCTTCATAACTTTGATTGTCGATCAGCGCCGAAACGAGTGCTTCTGAGATCACCTGAAAATCCACATTGCGCTCGTCACCGTCGATAGTGACCTGACCGTCCTGATTGATGTCAATGGTAAACGTTTTACCGTTGACTGTCGTTAAATATTTCATCTGAGGATACCTTCGTGAGTCGCTTTCATGATAAAGGAGCCATCCAGCGCAGATCCGGGCGTACCTGCTGATAGGGCGAGATGTCTGGCTCGATCAGCATTAGTACCTCATCCTGAGCCAGAAAGTTGCCGGTGGTCAGGAATTCATGGCGCACGTGTGGATCGGTTTGCAATTCCATCGGCAGTTGGCAGGTACGTTCATAGCCTATCGCCGCGATTTTGAACGGGATGACATCATACACCCGCAGCGCCAGATCGTAGAAAATCTGATCAAGCGCCTGTAGTTCGGGATACTGCTGGCGCATCGTGGGGATAGCTCTCACCTCACGAAACATCGCTACTGGCACAACGACGGAGACACACTCGAACAGGGAGCGAGTCGCCTCAATATCACAACCCACCACCATGCCTTCGACCTGCAATTGGGCGCGGAAAGTCACCGTAGTCGTCGGCGGGATAGGCTGAACTTCGACGCTAGGTGGCGTAGGTTGACCGGGGTAGTAGCGGGTCGCCAACGGGCCAGAGAGCGTCGGCGGTTGCCACAAAATCTCTAGTAACCGCTGCCACTGTTTATCGCGCAGTGTGTCAAAGGTTAGGTTCAGTTCGTAGCGGCCTCCTTCGTAGTAAGCCGCCGGATTTTCATAACTTGCTACTGTCAAGCCAGCCATCAAATTTTGGCGCGGAACCTTTTCACGAAGTGAAGGGTTCCGCGCCGTCTCCTTTCTTCATCGCCAACTGGCGGGTGCAATAAGAACTTTAGTTTCACGAGGTAAAATTCTTGGGGGTAATTATAAAATATTCTTCTGTACGGTAGAAACATACGTCGAATGTTTCAAAAAAATTGGTTTGTCCGAAAATGAGTGGAACTTGTTCGGCGCTAACCCATGCGAACGCCAGATCAATTGGTGGTAAATCGCCTATCTGCACGGAAAGAATAATAGCGCGTGCCTCGAAGTTCGCGAGATTCCCCGTCAGATAAATTGTATAACGCTGATCATCCCAAATTAAGCCGAGGGCAACACCTAAACGATACGGTAGCACATTCACATCAGCGCCAGAATCGACCAACCCAGATACACTAATGGATTGCTCACGATTAATAAGCTGGGCAGTGAGCATTGGGCGTGGAATGACTTCACCAAGTGCATTCCTCAAAGCAGTATATGGAAAACGCTGGCTATTCGGCATCTTTAGTTTGTTGGTGATCTTGCAGCAGTTTATGTAATGTCGCTACTGCCTTACCCCCATCCTGAGGAGACCAAACCTCATAGTGACCACCCGGCGTGAGTCCAGACTGCTGTGCTTCGGCAGCGACTTCCGTTTCGAGATCGTGTGCAAGGTGCTGGATCACACGCAGTTTTTCACTACGATTTAGTTTGTCCAACTCAATCAGCAAATTGGAGAGAGTCATGTCTATTCACTGCTCCTTCCTGTAAGATGCAGTAAGTTCAATGTCGTACAGAGGAAGTCTACCGGGAATAGGGAGGTCTGACAAACGCAAAACTAAGCCTTTTTAGTCCTAAGTAGCCAAGTCGTAGGGAGGATCGTACAGGCTATCGAGTCAGCACATGGTACGCTGTGGACTAACGGCCTATGTAATGCAGCCTACGGGAGAGTCATGGTGAACGCTTATCTACTACGTAACACCGCATGGGGCAGTTTGTTGCTGGCGATTATGCTTTCAATCTTGCCAGCCAGCGTGACCAGAGCCGACTCTGCACCGTCGCACCATTACCAACCGCTGCTCACGCTAGGTCGGGGCGAGATTACGAGTATCGACTGGCAGGCTTCTGGCGAGAAGATCCTCGTCAATACAGCAGCGGGCGTATGGCTCTATGACGATCAACTGCGCGATGTTGCCCATCTGGAGAATCTCACGATTGCCAGCTTTAGCCCGAAAGGCGATCTCATCGCGGGCAAACGCGCTGACAAAATCGTACTGCTTGATGCAAACTCGCTCCAACTCATACAAACTTTCCCCGATTCCGCTAGCACCTTGCTCGACATCAAGTGGAGTCCTGACAGCAACAAAATCGCTGGACTGTGGAAAAATGGTCAAGTGGTCATCTGGGATGCCAAAACCCATCGGCGGCTGTTTGCATTTGAGCGATTTGTGGAGAGAAACACATTCGTGTGGAGTCCCGACAACACCAAAGTCGTCGCGCTCGATCCGGGCGGCAACACCGCCTCGATCTGGCAGATCGCCTCACCTCAAAGGCGAATCGTACTTCAGTTAAAGGCTAAATCTAAGGATGGTGCTAGCGGCGGAGATTTGGTGTGGAGTCCTGATGGCAGCCAAATCCTGCGAAGGGCTGGACTGTCTGATTCTGCCTTACTTCAAAGCTGGGATGCCCAAAATGGTGAGCTTCTGAACGAATTGGAAAACCCCGGACTAATGAATATGGCCTACAGTGCTGATAGGCAGCGATTGGTGGTGGCTTTTTTTCAGGGAATACAGGTGGTTGATCCCAAAACATTTAAAGTAATGGTTGCCTTTGATCAAAGCCCTATGGCGGCTATTACTCATTGGAGTCCTGATGGGCGAACTATTGCTGGGTTTGGTACTGAGTGGCTGCTATCGGATGGCTTTGTCAGTTTATGGGATGCGTCTACAGGGAAGCGTACACATTATTTTACCAGCCATAGCAGTGTTTTATCCTTTTTGTGGAGTCCCGATAGCCGTCGGTTTCTGATAGTGAACCGCGATAATATGATACGCATTTTGGATGCTGATAGCGGTATGATATTGCATGAACGTGCGGAGTATACGCTGGTAAGTCAAGTCACAGCATGGAATTTTGACGGCGACAGAATCGCTGTGGCGGACACGATTGGTAATGTACGGATCTGGGATGTTAAGACCAAACAGATAAGTCTCACCTTAAAAGGTACTGTGGATATTGTGCAAATCGCTTGGCAACCCAATGGTAAGTTATTAGCGGTAGCAAGCGAAATAGATGAAGCTATAGGAGGAGGTGTCGCCCACGATGTAAGCGTTCATCTATGGAACACCGAAACCGGTCAAAACGTCGCGACATTTCCCGGCGATAACTCAATCTTATCGCCCTTGATATGGAGTAACGACGGAACGCATCTCGCAACACCTATTTTTCACGGTAAGGTCATTTTGTGGGATGTAACTTCCCAAAAATTTTCAGTGTTTACTGATTTTAAGACATCTATTCTTTCAGAGGTAAGTTTCAGCCCTGATGGCACCAAATTGTTAGTTCTCAGCGATGCGTGCTGTGTTGGCCCAGTACCTTCTATATGGGACGTTGAAACCGCAAAACCGCTCAGAGATCCAATACTAGATGATGGACGAATTCGACGTTGGCGATCCTATGAGTGGGGCGAATCGGGCAAGATGCTATTTCGTGCTAATTGGTCTTCAAAAGACAGTTATTGTGGGGATGGCGGTTGTGGTGATCCGCTTCAAGATCCCGGACGATTCAAAGTATTCATTGAGGCTATATACCCGCTGAATATGTCCACACAAACATTACCTCCAATAATTTTGCAGGGACACACGAATTTTATCAATTCAACCATCTGGAGTCCTGACACTCAGACCATTGCTACGACCAGCCTAGATAGGACTCTGCGTACTTGGAATCCAAACACAGGCGCTCCCCTGCTGGTTATCGGCAATGTGGATTTTATGGTCTGGAGTCCTGACAGCCGCCTCATGGCAGTTTGGGCAATTGGCGGCCCAACGCGGATTCTGGAAGCAACCACCGGGAAAACATTGGATACTCTGGATATTCCTAATAGCGCTTTTGAGTGGAGTCCAGATAGCACCAAAATCGCCCATGTAGCGGGCGGCATCCTGACTATTTGGGGTCAGCCCTAGTCTCAAACCCGTCCATCACGTCACGATTCCATTAGCGAGTCGATCTCTTCTTTGGGGAAGGTTTCGTGGAAATCGGTTTGTCCACTGTGGAGCGTGCGCCGCAAGTAGGCCACACACCAGCCGCAGTGTATGCCGCAGCCCTCCTGCTGCGACAATTGCCGCAAATCCAGAGCGTCGCGCTGGGCAATTTCCAACAGTGTCTCAAATGTTTTTTGTTCGCAGTAGCAGCGATCAATCGTGAACATTAGTCTACTCACACACTTATCGCAATAGTCTGACCGACTCCAAATTATCCGTTGAATGCGGCAATTGACAAGGTAATGAGGCGGCGCTATCCTTCGAGCCTGAATTTACCGCTACAGGATTGATCGCTATTATTTCGACGCACCTGAATCTTATGGAACCCTCCAGAATAGCTTGGCAATGCTAACCGCCCCACGCTACCACTGGTCATGGATGGTCTGGCTGCTGCTGCTCGTGACTTTCCTCGGACTGCGCGGTATGAGCGCTCGCACACTCAGTTTTGACGAGTATTGGTCGCTGTACGATGCCGGGGTCGGACGCTATGGCCCACTTTCGCCTGCCGAGGTATGGAATCGGGTCGCGAACGAAGATCCTTGGCAAGCGCCCGGTTACTCGCTGATCCTGTCGGGATGGAATGCGGTACTCGGCTGGACTGAATTCACCTCGCGGATGCTGTCGCTGTCGGCGGGATTGCTGGCGGTGGCGGGTATATACCGATTGGGGCGTGACGCTATCTCGCCGTTGGGCGGTCTAGGGGCGGCGTTGACGCTTGGCTTGTCGGTATTCTTTACCGTGTATCTGCGTGAACTGCGGGGCTATACGCTGTATGTCGCTTTTACGATTCTGACGGTATGGGGCTATTGGCAGCTTATTGCTGGACACCGCAAGCGCTATGCAGAACGTTATGCAGCAATCTGGTTTTTCGCCGGGATGCTTGGCCTATTTTATATTCATTATTTCTCAGTGTTTACGGCGATAGCGATTGCGGCGTATCACTTGCTATTTGTGCCGAAGAATCGCCGTTGGTGGCGACCCGTCCTCTTGATGGGTGTAGCATTTCTACTGTTTTTGCCGTGGTTCGGGGTGGCCTATGCCATCACCGCGAAGAACAATTTGCATCAGGAAGTGCGCCGTGCAATTGCCGTAGACTCGCGCACCGTGACACAGTTCATCCTATATATTTTCAGCAATGGCAGCGTCGCATTACTGGCGGTGGTCGGAGTGTATAGTCTGCGGTTTCGCCAGCGTATCACCGGCTTGGCGTGGTTCTGGGCAATCGGCTTTCTGGTAATCGGCTTATTGATCAATCAGGTGTGGGGCGTAGTGGCGCATATCCGCTACCTGTTCGGATTGTGGCCTGCACTGGCGCTTATCGCCGCACTGGGAATTGATCGGTTGGCGTGGAGTGGGCTGCGTCCCGCCGTGCTGTTCAGCGTGTGGATCGTCGCGTGCCTGTGGAATACTTACGATCCCGCGTTTATCAAGCTATTCGACAATTCGTGGGATCGGTTGCCTTGGAATGTGTTCGCGCAGACGCTTGCGCCGCATGTGCAGAAAGAAGATAAGGTTATTTTTCTGCTGCCCTATCCCGGCGTATACGATATGTATCGCCCTTCGCTAGGCCACTACACGCAGGATCTACCCGGTGAATATCTGATGCTTGGCGCACCGGGACGGCCTGTTGTCTCGGACACGTATGAGCAGCGAGCGCATGAATTGACGCAATCCCGACAGCGCCTATGGGTCGGCTACGATCCGTCCCAGGATACCGACTCGGCGGCCTTTGATCGGGTGCTGGTCAACACCCATATTTTGTGTAATCGCTATGCGGAAACGCCGCTGTTGAATCTCAGTGTCTACGCACCACTGCCCGATCCTGCCCATAATGTGCGTCTGCATTTCGGCACTGACATTGATCTCACCCTGTTGGTGGATTTACCACAGGTCGCCGGACACAGCCTGAGCGTGATGATCGGTTCGTCCGCCAAAGCAAATGTTCCCGCTAACACCTATTCAATCGGCTTGCAAGTTCAGGATGCCAACGGACAGCTTGTCGCGCAGAAAGATTATGGATTGCCTGTGACCGAATTTGCTTGTCAGGATAACGAGATCGTGTTGGATAAGCTACCACCGGGTCACTATACGCTGATGGCGGTAGTCTATGCGTGGCAAACAGGCGAACGGCTGCCTGCTCAAAATATGACCATCGGCGCACAAGGGGATCGGTTGCCGCTGGGAACTTTCAGCATTGCAGCAGCATCGTAGCGGTTGTAGTACAGGCGGGTCTTGTTGAATGCGCTAAACAGATGTAAAGTTAGCTCATGTTAACTGTTGATTCGCTTATTGATTCGCATTGATTCAGGCGGGTAAATCCATGCCTCTACTTGGCTCACGGCTTAGAGAACTTAGAGCACGCAAAGGGCTTTCACAACAGGATCTCGCCGATGCGTTGAAGGTCAAGCCGCAGCAATATTCACGCTGGGAGCGCGAGGAAGTCGATCCGAGTTCGGATGTTATCGCTCGGTTGGCGACGACCTTAAGCTGCACAGCGGACTATCTGTTGGGTCTGACCGAACAGCCGCATGAAAGGCGCGAGGAAGACTCCCTGCCCGCCGACGAACAAGCACTGCTCAAAATGTACCGCGCCGGGAAAATCCCACGTTCGGTCAAGCGCTTGCTAGGCGATCTTGACTTCCTCGAAGACCAGAGTGAACGCCCGACGGTAGAAGGCCAGAGCAAGGCTGATGTTCCCGGTCAGGAAAAAACAGCGTAACGCCAAATAGCGCGATCGGGTTTCGGCGGTGTTCCACGCTTCATAAGCGGAGAGCAGTCTTAATTCCTCAATGTTCATGGCCTCATACGCCTTTTGCGATAACTCGTGCAAGCTCCCATACTATATGAACATTTGTTCGGTGTCAAGAGTGCAACCTGTGGCGTGGGCGATCCGTAGGAATAGCGCTATGTGGCAATTAAGCTTCATATCGCAGTGATGGTGATAAGTCGCACAAAAATCCCACTTTCAGCGAGCGGGACGAGGAATCAGAATGAGGGTAAACTCAGCAGATGCGCTCTAAACGCTAATAGCCGCGCAGATTCTCCAACTCGGACTGGTACGACCATTTTTCGCGCTCGGCAGTGTCAATTAAATCTACTAATGTGGCGATGTGTTTCTCTATTGTCTTGGATGTCGGCGGCTTGCAGTGTATTATCCTTCAGAGCTTTACTAAGCGCTTGTTCTAACTCATCTATTTTTAGTTGTTGCTCTTCAAGTTTCTTTAGCAGCTATTTTTTCGTATTACCCAACATTTTTCACATGCTCCTCAATATAGGCTCCAAGTTGATCGTTGGAAGCCGCCATACTCAAATGTTGATCTCTGAGATCTTGGTTTAGTTGCTCAACGTTTGCCTGCATCCGATCAAGTTTAGCTAACCCCTTATCCGCCTGATCCACTGCATCGGCAAACATTCCATTCTCGCGAATCTCTCGTAGCAAAAACAATACATTTACCACAAGGCTTATGCCAAGTACAAGTTTCCAGAGTTTCATAAGATATTACAGTCTCTTAAAATTGAAGGGGCAGATTAATTAAACAACGCATCAAATTTTGTATCAATTGGAAAAAAGGTTTTACTCAGGCACACTACCAGTTAGAAACGACCCCTGATGATGGCTCAACGCTCGATACGGAATAGGTACCAACCGATGACCTGTACCGATGGCAAAATTCGATGTGTCCACTCTTAACCCAATTCTCTTGTTCTGATTCTGGTAGGCATCCAGAGTAGGAAATTGCAACCAATTTACCTGTAGCATTATCTGAGTTTGTAGTTCAGAATAGCCCAGCACGTTGGAATATTCTGGATTGCAGCTCTTTTGCTATCAGGAGGCTCGTTAATGCTTGACACCGCCGCGCTCATCCTCGCCATTGATGTCGGTTCGTCGTCAACGCGAACCATGATTCTGGATCGTGAGGGAGAACAGCTAGCAGGCAGTTTTGCTCAGGAACATTACCAGTTAGAAACGACCCCTGATGGCGGCTCAACGCTCGATCCAGAGGCGATGTGTGAGTGCATCTTCACATGTATCGATAATGTGCTGCACCAGTCGGATCTACAGGGCAAACACATCGGCGCGGTGGCGATGGATACGCTGGTTGGCAATGTGTTGGGCGTGGATGCACAGGGCAAAGCGATCACGCCGATCTATACGTGGGCGGATACACGGGGCAGCGAACTGTATGAGGCGTGGCGCGGGCGGCTTGCCGAGGTGGGACTTTCGCCGGAAGCCTACACGCAGCGCACAGGCTGTCGCGTGCATAGCAGTTATTGGCCTATCCGGCTGTTGTGGCTTGAGGCGCAAGATCCCGCGACTTATCAGCAGGTGGCACACTGGATGTCGCTCGGTGAATATCTGTATCTGCGATTATTCAAACAGCGTCGAGTGAGCTTCAGTGTGGCCTCATGGAGTGGACTATTTAATCGTCACAATTTGGCATGGGATGATCGGGTGTTAGCAGCGCTGCACCTGCAACCCGATCAACTTTCGATGCTGTCAGGACAACCATTCAATAACCCGGTTGATCAGGCAGATCGATGGCCTGCGCTGCACGATGCCGCATGGTTTCCAGCGGTTGGCGATGGGGTGGCATCCAATCTTGGCGCGGGCTGCAATATACCGGGACGGGTCGCGCTCTCGGTAGGAACCAGCGGAGCGCTGCGAATTATTGTCCCCGGTACGCCAGCCCAAGCCCCCGATAGTTTGTTCGCTTATCGAGTAGACGAGTCACGCACCTTGATCGGCGGCGCGTTGAGCAATGCCGGGAATCTGTATGCGTGGATGCAGCGTGTATTGCAACTGCCCACTGACGGAGATGCTATCGAGGAAAAGATAAAACAGATCGCACCGGACAATCACGGTCTAACCATTTTGCCGTTTCTAGCGGGCGAACGCGCTCCCGGTTGGAATCCCGACGCACAAGCTGTCTTCATGGGGATGACGTTCAGCACCACGCCAGAACAATTAGTGCGGGCAGGGCTGGAAGCAATCGCCTATCGTTTCGCGCAGATCAACGAACGTCTTGCGCCGCTGTTGCCTTCCGATCCGGTCTATATCGCCAGTGGGGGCGCGATCCTCAGTTCGCCTACATGGATGCAAATCGTCGCCGATGTCCTGAATGCGCCTGTCTATGCGACGACTAACCACGAAACGACGATTCGCGGCACAGTATTTCTGGCGACAGGCTACGAACCAGCGCCTCATCTGGGACAGGTATATCTGCCCGACGCGACGCGACACACCCTGTATATGGCAGGGTTGGCGCGTCAGAAAATGTTATATAGTCGGCTGTTCAGTCAATAGAGAACGCAAATTTGAAGTAGGGCTAATGCTATATTACTGCGTGGCTCACTGGGTAGACTTGCGTTATCGAGTGAGCCACCATATTAAACCTGTCCCCATCCCAATCACTTTCTAGAAAAGGGTGAGGTTGTGTGCAATCAGGACTCCGCTTATTTGTCCCCTGAAACCATCGCTGAAGACATTCCCGTAGAGATATCTGGGTCGGCGGAAATATCGACGTTCTTGGTGTCTTTCAGATAGAACCAACCGACGACAACGGTCATCAATGCGACGATGATCGGGAAAGCCAGCCCCACATAGATATAGTTCTCACCGAATGGTGATGGGGTTGTAGCGGTTGGCGCAAATAGGGTTACAAGGAAGGTTGCGATGACCGGAGTCAGACCACCGAACCAGCCGTTACCAAGATGGTAGGGCAGCGACATTGATGTATACCGAATCTTCGTCGGGAACAGTTCCACCAGATAGGCGGCAATGGGGCCATAGACAATGGTCACATAGAACACCTGAATGAAGACCAGCACCATCAAGGCAACCACACTGTAATTCGGGTTATCCGGCGCAGGGAACGGCGCTTTTATCACGGTGGGGTCAAGGTATGGGCCGAACGATTTCATCGCCATATAGATTGGAATATAGGTAAGAGCGGCAATCAGGCACCCAAACAGGATGATATTTTTCCTCCCAATCTGGTCGGAAAGCCGACCTACCACGACGAAGAACGGAGTCGCCACGAGTAGTGCCACCGCGACAATAATGTACGAGGTCGTAAGATCCAGTTTTAGAACGTTTTGCAAAAAGAACAGCGCGTAGAATTGCCCGGTGTACCATACAACAGCTTGTCCAGCCGTTGCGCCGAAAAGTACCCGAAGCACCATGACGCGGTTATAGCGATTGCCGAAGCTCTCTGCAATTGGATTCTTGGAGGTTTTGCCTGCTGCCTTGAGTTTTGAGAACAGTGGAGATTCCCGCAGCGAGACACGGATATAGAGCGAGATAATCACCAACACCAGCGACAGCAGGAATGGAATGCGCCAGCCCCAGTCGGCAAAAGCGGCGGTACCAAGCACTTGTCGCGTGACCAGAATGACAACCAGTGACAGCAAGAGACCCGCTGTCGCTGTGATCTGAATGAAGCTCGTGTAGTAACCGCGCTTTCCATCGGGGGCATGTTCAGCGATATAGGTCGCTGCGCCACCGTATTCACCACCCAGCGCTAACCCTTCGAGCAGCCTCAAGACCAACAGGATTATCGGTGCGAGTATGCCAATCGATGCTGCCGTCGGCAAGATCCCAATCGCTGCTGTCGAAAGCCCCATAATGGTCATCGTGACCAAAAACGTGTACTTGCGCCCAATCATATCGCCGATGCGTCCGAATACCAGTGCACCAAAAGGACGCACCAGAAATCCAGTGGCGAAGGTCGCCAGCCAGAGCAGAATGTCTTTGTTAGGATCGGTGTTGGTAAAAAATTTACCCGCGATGACAGCCGTTAGACTGCCGAAGATATAGAAGTCATACCACTCAATCATCGTGCCGGCTGAGGCGGCAAAGATAACTAGCGGGATGTTAGGCGGCGCGGATGCGTCGGAGGATGCCGAGGATGCCCCTGCAACTGAAGCCATAGTTGACCATCCTTTGCTAATAATTTTCACTCAAAACACTTTAAGTCGCGTACCAGATTACCGTAGCCGAATTGTTAGGATAAGCGATAACTAACCCTCCTTTTCTGAAATTTCGCTTCCCAGACCAATAATCAATAGAGTTTATCCTGCATACAGATAACCCTATTATCGACAACCAGACGGATATTCTGTCCGATTGACTTTCTCTAAGTAACGGCTAGCACCCGGACAAAAACAGAAAATCTAAACTTTAAGTAGTGTGTTCCGGTAAAAATATCAACAATAATTTGTGTCTATATTCCTGTGCTGGCAAAAACAAACGCGAAGCCTTGCCCGGTTTTCTTTCGGCTTCGCGGTGCTTACACTGCGCCTGAGTAATTGCCTTCTTTTGTTTCCCGTTCCAATAGCTGGTCAATTTCTTTCATCTGGTCTGCCGTTAGTGGCCCAAAGTCCATCGCTTTGGCGTTCTCGGTGACTTGAGCTGTGGTTCGAAACCCCGGAATAGGCAGTGTTTTATCACTCCGCGCCCAGATCCACGCCAGCGCACCTTGAGAAACCGAACGCCCGTTGCTCATCAAAATTTGGCGTACTGCGTCACGTTTACCTAGCCATTCCGGGTTAGGTTTCCCGTCCTTGAAATACTTCATCCACTGCGGGCTTTTCTCGCCGCGTACATCATTGGTGGACGGCTTGGTGTCAGCCGTATATTTATCGGTTAAGAGTCCCATCGCAAGTGGGCCGCGATTAAGTGCCGCCAAGTCATACTTCTCACATAGATCAAGAATGGGCGGATTGTCATCTAAAACATTCAGTTGTAATTGAACCGCCGCACATTTCGGCCCTTGGGCAAATACTTCCAAGCGGTCAGGATAATCTGTACTCCACCCATAGGCGCGAATCTTGCCCTCTTTAACCAATTGCTCAAGAGTCTCGCGCACGGGGATAGCTTGGTCCGCTGGGAAGCCATTATCATGGAATTGATACAAATCGATATAGTCGGTGTTGAGCCGATGCAGTGACGCTTCGCACGCTGCGCGAATCCCTTCGGGGGATGTATCGCTGCCCGTCACTTGACGAGTCGTTTCGTCGAAAACCGCGTTAAACTTAGTCGCGATGACGACCCGTGAGCGAGAGTCGGCTAGCGCACGCCCCAAAACTCGTTCACTGTGTCCCGCCCCATAGACGTTGGCCGTATCAAACAGGGTGACACCCAGATCGAGGGCAGCGTGAATGGCTCGAATCGACTCTTCATCATCGACTTCACCCCAACCATTAGGAGTCTCGCCAGACCAGAATGGGCCGCCAATAGCCCAGCAACCCATGCCAAGCGCTGAAACTTCAATACCAGATCGACCTAATGTGCGAGCTTCAATTTTTGACATATCTTTTCTGCTGTCTAAATAAATTAACTAATCAAGATTTGATTGTAAAAGAATTCTCTATAAATTTTACAGATCGACCTATGAGTAATCTGTTACCATATTTTTTATTATCTCTTATAAAAGTATAACCTAAATTTTAAAAAAGGTTATGTCCAGATTCACAAATGGCTTTCCAAATTGGCACGTACTCACGACGCAAGTAACACAATGCAGGGGTCAAGGAATTTTTCGTCATCACTTTAGTCGAGATTTCAAAGGGAAGTTGATACCATTTGGGCTACCCAAAACCCAATTCTGGAAAGGTGTAGAGCGTGGACGTGTTCAATGAAACCCTGCATAGCTGGCAAAACTTTTACTTCATGATAGGCGGTGCCGCTGCGACTTTGGCAGGCTTGATGTTTGTTGCGCTATCGCTTGGGCTGCACCTTATCACTAAGGTAACCCAAACAGACCTTAATCTCTTTGCGACCCCCAGCATATCCTATTTCGTCTCGACACTGCTGTTAGCCGCCGTGATGCTCGTTCCGACTTATACGCCGCCTGCATTAGCATTGATCCTGTGTTTGGGTGGAATAGCAGGAATGGTCAAAACGCTTCCACATGTAACAAAACTTATTCAGACCGCCAGAAAGCATCAAGACTTCACACTGGCAGATTGGCTCACACAAGTTGTGATGCCGACCTTGACTTATATGTTATTTCTAGGAGCTGCCCTTTGTCTAGTGGTGAATCAATGGTCGATTGCCTTTATGGGCTTATGGATTGCTGCCATTTTTCTGCTGATCGCTGCCATATCAAATACATGGAGTCTCGTGATGTGGATTGTAGACCGGAGCAACTAATCATTGTGGGAGTGAGTCTCACTCATGTTTCCTTAGCTGCCCATTCGTCAAATTCCATCAGCAAACGGGTCTTTGTGGCGGGATCTGCGCCGCAGACGATAAAAGCGTTACGAGCGATGCGGAGTACGTCCGCCCGCGAGTAACCGAACGCATCGACGAGCAATTGATACTCTCTGGAAAGCGTTGTGCCGATCAGCGTTGGATCATCTGTATTAACCGTGAGCAGCACTCCCGCGCGATCTAATAACGGGAGTGGATGTTCCTCCAAACGCGAATAGAAGTTCAAATAGATATTGCTGGTCAGGTTAACTTCTAGCGGGATCTGGCGTTCTGCCAGTTCACGCACAAGTTGAGAGTCCTCAATGGCATGGACTCCATGTCCTACGCGATCTGCTTGGAGATCGTCGATGGCTCCCCACACGCTCGAAGCTCCAGCACTTTCGCCTGCGTGGGGAACACTCATCAGTCCATAGCGCTTGGCTTCCGCGAAAACATGGGCGAAGGGTTGCGGCGGCGCATTCACTTCGTTGCCACCCAACCCCAACCCGATCACGCCATAGTCTTTGCCACTCAAAGCAAATTCGAGGGTGCGTTCGGCGGCACCGACTACATAGTCGCCGCCGTTGTGGTAATCGGCAAAAGCACGGTTGCGCGGAATGTCAAAAATCCAGCGCAGTTCGATGCCAAATTTCGCTAGCACTTGCTGACGGCCTGCCTCTAACCCTTGCAGGATCGTATCCAGTGTCACGCCTTGATTCAGAAAACCGATATAGGTATACGGTGTTACCGTGATCTCGGCATAACGTACTCGCTGTGCCGCCAATTCCTGACCAGCAGCGTACACCGCCAGCGCAAAATCTTCGGGAGTCCGCAGCAACATTTTGATAGTCCGCACAATCTCCATGAAGTGATAAAAATCCCGAAAGACGTACCAGCGGGCGATTGCCTCTTCGGTTGCTCCCGGCAGTAGATCGAGCAAGCCATTGCGCGTGGCAAGCTGCAACACTGTCCGAGGTGGGAGTGCCCCTTCCAAATGGAGATGTAGTTCTACTTTGGGCATGTCATCAAACATCGTCTTTCCTTTGGGAATTATTATCCATTAATGCTAGTGAAATAGGCATATGTACCCCTATGTCAATGCTAATCTGGCGGCTAATTCTGGTGATAAGTGTGATACACTTGGCTGAAATTTGTGAAGAATTCAGCTTTGCCAATGGCTTCTTCGGTTGGGATCATATAGCATGTATTGATTATAAAAACATAAATTTTTGGGCGAAAGGTTGTGAAAACCTTGTTTACGCAAAAAGCACTTTATGGGTTAAATAACTTATCTTACAATACTTAGAGACTGTCCGAAAAGCAGGATAGTGGGGTAAACTGGAAGGATGAACACAAAAC
>JBDTVG010000181.1:0-52883 GCA_040007395.1 Chloroflexota bacterium | reverse complement strand
TGTTCCGCGATGGCGACTTTTTCTTCTTCGGTATAGCCGCTCAGATGGATAATCTCCATACGATCCCGCAGTGGGCCGGGGATGGGGTCGAGTTCGTTGGCGGTGGTGATAAACAGCGCATCGCTCAGATTGAACGCAACATCCATATAATGATCGCGGAACTCATTGTTCTGTTCCGGGTCAAGCACTTCCAGCAGCGCCGATGCCGGATCGCCACGAAAATCACGGCCTAGTTTGTCGATCTCGTCCAGCATAATCACCGGGTTGCGGCTTTCGGCACGGCGCAACGTCTGGATGATGCGCCCCGGCATTGCGCCGATATAGGTGCGGCGGAACCCGCGAATCTCGGCTTCGTCACGCACCCCGCCCAGACTCATCCGGATAAACTTACGCCCCATTGCCCGCGCAATTGACGCACCGAGCGAAGTCTTGCCCACGCCGGGTGGCCCAACGAAACACAAGATCGCGCCTTCACGGTCACGGCGCACATAATCGCGTTTACCGCGCCCCCCGCCCGTTTGCGTGATTTCGTCGTGACGTTCGGCACGCAACCGCCGTACCGCAAGAAATTCAATAATGCGCTCTTTGATGTCTTTTAGACCATAATGATCTTCGTCCAAAATCTTACGGGCATGGGCAATATCCAGATTATCATGGGTGGTTTTCGACCACGGCAGGTTGACCAACCAATCGAGATAAGTGCGGATCACGCCATATTCGGCAGCAGCGGCGGGCAAGCGCGAGAGTCGTTCCAATTCACGCTGCGCTTCGAGCCGTGCTTCTTCGGGCATTTGCGCCGCTTCGATCTTCTCGCGGAACATCTCGATCTCGACGATCTGCTCGTCGCCTTCGCCAAGCTGCTTCTGGATCGCCTTAAGCTGTTCGCGCAAATAATATTCGTGCTGGACTTTTTCGATCTCCGATTGGGCTTCGGTCTGGATCTTGCGGCCTAGCTCCAGAACCTCTAGTTCCTTGTTCAGAATGCCCATCAGGAAGCGCAGCTTATCGGTGGTGCTGTCCAGTTCAAGAATACGCTGCTGGTCTGCCAGACTGAGCCGAATATAAGTGGCGATGGCATAGACCAATTGCAGTGGGTCTTCAACGTTTAAGGTTGAAGTCAGGAGTTCGCTAGGGATACTCGGCACCAAATCCGCCAGCCGCGTGAACTGATCGACGATATTCCGCATCAGCGCTTCCGTCTCGATATTTACTTCGGCGCTTTCCGGCGCAGCCACAACTCTAGCCTTCAAGTAAGGCTCAGTTGACGTGTAGCTCTCGATGCGGATGCGGGCGATTCCCTGCACCAGCAGGCGGATCGTGCCATCGGGTGCACGGAACAGCCGATGGATCGCCGCCAGTGTGCCGATCTTATAGATTTCGTCGGGGCCGGGCATTTCCTGTTCGGGGTTCTGCGCCGCGACCAACGCGATCAAGCGATCCCCGGCAACGGCTTCATCGACCAACCGCACCGAACGTGCTTGACCAATGGTCAAGGGGATGGCGGTTTGCGGGTAAACGACGAGGCCACGCAGTGGCAGGACAGGCAGTTCGTCAGGAACTCTTACGGCATCATCTGGTTCGGGGTCGTTGCTTTCGTCGTGCAGGTGAATATTCTGTGATTCTTCGACGAACTTCACAGCAGATGTAAGGTCTTCAGCAGCCTTTTCAGAACGGTCTTTTTTAGCACGAACTTTACGGGGTTTGCTTTCAGGCATAAGGTTATACGTCAGTTTCTTCTTGTTCAATATCCACGTCAACGATCTGGATCTGTTGGTTAGGAGCGTGTGGTAGCTCGACCTTTAGAAACCCCTCCCGGTAGGTTGCCGAAACGCCAGTGCGTTGGACAGGCCACGGTAAGCTGATCTCGGTGCGAAATTCGCCGTAGCGCACTTCCATCTGGTGAAAGGCAAGCTGTTCATGGGCGGCACGGCGGCGTACCCCACTGATGGTTAGGCGGCGATCTTGCAGGACAACGGAGAATTCGCCATCGCGCATCCCGCCGATCTCGACCATGACGACCAGTCGATCTTCGAGTTCAAAGACATCGGTTGGGGGTCGCCAAACATGCGATTGGCGAGTCACGACCCAGCGTCTGGCCCCTTGTGGATCGTGAGGCGCTGCGTCGAGCAGGGTATCGTTCTCAAAATTGTCAGTCAAAAAGCGGGTATGTTCTGTTTCTGTCACGACTCTGCTGCTCCACCTAAGTATGGTGATTCTCATCCGATTCTACCACAGGCATCATATTGTACCCAAGACGCGGCGTAATGGTGCGAATCGGTAAAATCATCCTCGCCACCGTACATCACTTCATCGGCGGTTTCCGCTATACTATGGGCAGCGCCACGTAAATCATTGGATAACGTCGTTATGTCCAAACTGTTCATTAGCTACAGCCGCACCGATGAAGCTTTTGTCCGCCGCCTCGCCGCCCATTTAGATAGCTTGGGCGTGGAGATATGGCTAGATGTAGATAACATTCCAGCGGGGACAAAGTGGAGCACCGCGATCCAACAAGGCTTGCGAACCTGCGATCTCATGCTGCTGATCCTATCGCCCGATTCAATGGCCTCCAATAATGTCGAGGATGAATGGCAGTACTATCTCGATGAGAAAAAGCCGATCATCCCGATCTTATATCAGCCCGCTGACATTCATTTTCAACTGCGGCGTATTCAATACATTGACTTTCACAAGCAAGATTATGATCGTGCGTTGGAGCAACTTCACAAGGAACTGAGTCGCCAGAAGATCACCCTGAAACCACTCTCCGCTCCGCCGCTTGTCAAAGATCCTGCCACAACACCCAAACCAATTGCCCCGAAAACTAGCAAAGTCAAATTCCCGCTTCCGTTGCCGGAATGGATTAACATTCCGGCAGGCAGGGTTACATTAGAAGAAAACGCGGGGACTTATGATATTGCGCCGTTTGCGATTGCCAAATATCCAGTGATAAATGAGCAGTATCAAGCGTTTATCGATGATGGTGGCTATCAGGAAGATCGTTGGTGGAAAGGTTTAGATCAACGTGAGCAAGCTCCCAAAGAGCCAAGCTGGAATACGCCAAATCACCCTCGCGAAACCGTAAATTGGTACGAAGCGATGGCATTTTGTCGTTGGTTGGCGTTCAAAACAAAACTGCCGATTACACTGCCTACAGAAATGCAATGGCAATGGGCTGCGGTGGGAGATACAGGGTGGAATTATCCCTATGGCAAAACTTTTGAAACAAGCAAAAGTAACACTATCGAAAGTGGCATAAACCAGACCACGCCAGTAAACCAATATCCACAAGGCGCATCGCCGTTTGGGGTACTAGATATGAGTGGTAATGTGTGGGAGTGGACCTTAACCGAATACAAAAATCCAGACAGTAATGATAATGCCCGTGTGGTACGTGGCGGCTCGTGGTTCCGCAGTCAAGGCCTTGCACGGGCGGCGTATCGCCACTACTCCAACCCTAATCATCGGCGCCATCGCCTCGGTTTTCGCGTCGTGTGCTCTACCACATTGTCGTTGCTATCAGCACAGGCGCTTTGATCAATCCTTTCATACCATTGTTACTCAGAAGTTCAATAACTTCTTGTACGCATCCGGCAGATACGGGGCGAGCGCATCCGAAAAACGCGGCCCCATTGGTGCATCGGCTCCACCCAAATCGGGGATGCCGCGCAGAATGACCACCACTTTGAGGCATACGCCCATCGTCACGACTGAATTGTCGGCGCGGGTAATCGACAGCCGCACATGGTCTGGACAGTCGGTATTAGGCGTGACGGTCTGCACCGAAATATTCAGCGACTCAGCAAAAATATCCAGATCGGTGTCTGTCAATTGGGCGGCGCGAGTGTAGTTGCCCGTCGCCTGATCCAGTACATCGATCTGTAGCACGGTCATACCTTCCAACCCCGCACTGACCATCGGATTAACCACTTTGCCGACACTGGCAGGATCTAACGAAGGTTGAGCCGTTGGTTGGGTAATCGGAGCCACATTGACAGCAGCCTCCGTCGCGATGATAGGGGTCGCGGGCGGTGGCGGCGGTTTCGCAAACAGAAAAATCGCTAGCACGCCAAGTGCTGCCAGACACATACAGCCAGCAATAATGATCCCGGCAACAATCGCCAGCGTCCAAGGATCGAACTGGCCTAACGGCCCCGGCAACGACGATTTGCGCCGTACAACAGGCGGCGGTTCATAGGGAGGCTGATTGGGCGGCTGATTACGATAAGGTGGGTTCAACTTTGAAACCTCTGGAATGGATCGCTATAATGCGATCCTGTAAGTCATAAGCGATTATACCCAATACAGGGCAAGGCAGGGTTGGCATGACACCACAGCATAGGCAAAGTCAGGATGAGTCGTTTAATTCTCCTCACCCCCAGCCCCTCTCCACTAACGTAGAGAGGGACTTTCAGACTCGCCTTGCTGCCCTCTCTACGCAGTGGAGAGGGGCTGGGGGTGAGGAGAACGGCAACAGCTTATCTATCACACCGCAGCAGATCGAGCAAAAACTGGATCGCATTCTCCTGTCAGTGACGAAGCCGGGGCGCTATGTTGGCGGCGAGTACAACAGTGTCGTCAAAGACTGGGACAGTGTGCCCTTCCGAACAGCCTTAGCCTTCCCGGACATCTACGATCTGGGCATGTCCAATCTCGGCCTGATGATCCTGTACGATGTGCTGAATAACCAACCGGACATGCTAGCCGAACGGGTCTACAGTCCTTGGCTAGATATGGAAGATCTCATGCGTCGCGATGGGATTCCGCTGTACAGTCTGGAAACCAAACACGCCGTGTGCGACTTCGATCTGCTAGGCATTAGCCTACCCTATGAGCAGTTGTTTACCAACGCGCTTAACCTACTGGATCTCGCCGGAATGCCTGTGCTTTCTGCCGAACGCGACGAGTCGTATCCGCTGGTCATCGCCGGAGGCCATGCGTGCTATAACCCCGAACCGATGGTGGATTTTATCGATGCGTTTGTCATTGGTGAAGGCGAAGATATTATCTTGGACATCGCACGCGGCCTGATGGCAGTGCGCGATCTGCCTCGTGAGGAGCAATTGCGCCGCCTCGCCGCCATCGACGGGCTGTACGTGCCGCGCTTCTATGAGGTAGCCTATCACGCCGATGGCACATTGCGGAGCGTTACGCCAAATGTCCCCGAAGCCCCGCCCAAGATTCTCAAGCGCATTGTGCCGATTCTGCCGAAGCCGTTCACCAAATTTCTTGTGCCGAACGTCGATACCGTTCACAACCGAGCGCCGATTGAGATCATGCGCGGCTGCACGCGGGGCTGTCGTTTTTGCCATGCGGGAATGGTGACACGTCCGGTGCGTGAACGCTCTGTCGAGGAAGTGATCGCCGCCGTCGAGGAGATCGTCAAGAACACGGGCTTCGAGGAGATCGGCTTGCTCAGTCTATCGTCGTCGGACTTTGGCGAAGTCAAGCGGCTGGTGCGCGAGATCGGGGATCGCTGGGGCGCACAGGGACTCAGCATCAGCTTGCCGAGTCTGCGGATCGAAACCATGAGCGCCGATCTGATGGATGCACTGCGCGATACACGGCGCAGCGGCTTCACCTTAGCTCCCGAAGCCGCTACCGAAAAGATGCGGGATATTATCAACAAGTATGTGCCTGACCAGCAGGTCTTGGACACAGCGCACGAAATCTATAAACGCGGCTGGCGCACTATTAAGCTGTACTTCATGATGGGCCATCCCAGTGAAACGCTGGAAGACGTGCAGGCAATTATCGATCTCTCGAAAGCGGTGCTAAACGAGGGTCGCAAGATTCACGGTAACAAGGCCAATGTCAATGTCGGCGTAAGTACGTTTATCCCGAAGCCGCATACGCCGTTTCAATGGGTTAGCGTCGATACACTCGATCAGATCCTTGCCAAGCAAGCGCTGCTCAAGTCTGCTATGCGCGGCAAAGGCTTGCAACTGCGCTGGAATGATCCTGATGAAACGCTGCTTGAAGCGTTTTTGTCACGCGGGGATCGCCGCTTGGGTCAAGTGATTTTGCGAGCGTGGCAGCTTGGCGATAAGTTCGATGCGTGGCATAGCGAACGGAGTTGGGAGGCATGGCAGCAAGCCTTTGAGGAATGCGGCCTCACAATGGAGTTTTACACGCATCGCCCACGCACGATTGATGAAATTTTCCCGTGGGATCATATCGATGTGGCGGTGAAAAAGAAATTTCTCACGGAAGATTACCTGATGTCGCAGCGCGGCGAAACTCGCGTGGACTGCCGCGATCAATGTTTTGCCTGTGGCATCCTGCCCAAGTTCGCGCAGTTACGCAGCGAAACGCCGCCCGAAGCATGGGAATGTCCACCCGTTGTGCCGAAACATCTACGTGGCAAACCCGTCGGTGAACTAATCCCGCTGCTGCCGAAATCCTAAATTGTCCACACTGGCATTAGGTAGATGACGGCGGACCGGGCAGGCGTTGTCCCATATGTACCAAGTTAAGGGATAACATAGTCAAAGCGCCGCCAGAGTTGGAAGGCGAAGGGGATCTTACGTCTTGGAGAGGGAGGGGACAAGCGCAATAAGTCGGCGCGCAAGTGAAGTAGGCGGGCTTCAAAAGCGTGGATTGGGCAAGTCCGGCGCATTGTCTGGCAGTCCAGCCGTTTCGCGGGCATGAAAGCGCCACCAGAACACGCTAAAACCGACAGCAGTTAAAACAATGATTGTCCAACCCAGCGGGACAGAACCACCCATCAGCACAAGGAGAATTGCGGCGAAGATTACCCCTGCCGGAACAAAAATGAAGGCGTAGTGATTGAAAGGGATAATAAGCTAGGGTGGCAGCCTTTGCATTGGTTAAGCCTCAAATTATTCGGACGATTGGGTCTACTTTAGGTATACGACAGTTTTATCAGAATCGGATTAGCGTTGCCCAATAATTTGCCTTCGTTGATTGTTGCTATGATTGATGTCTTGCGAGGACAGCTACAATCTATACTCGCTTTGCTGCTTATTACGTTGCATATGAGCAATCAAGTCTACTAAAACATATAGGTTCGGTAACCGATCCTGACGCATAGAAGCAAACCAACCGAATCGGCCTTTCCCTTTAATGACAATATGTAGGTTCACGCTAAACGGGGGAGAAACTTCTGCCCATGGCAAAAAACGATTGTGATAGAACAACCCATCTGGCGTTGCGGTTAATGGCCCAAAAGCAACCGTCTTTTGCCTTTGCAAGTCATTGAGCGCTCGATTAAAAAGCAAAGTATGGGGTTTGCCTATAAGTAAATCTTTTAGTGCTATGATGTTGCTATCGCGTTGGTTGAACCGCCAACGTTTACCGTCGATTGTTTCCAATTGGATGCTTATCGTAACTGTAGGCCACTGTGGTACGAATAGTCGATACTGAGTAATCTGTGACCATAAAATGACCGTTGCTGTATCGTTCTGATGAATAATAAGGCCGTTCTGGAAAACTTCGGTTATTTGGCGGATCGGATTGAGAAGTGCGTTTAGTACCTGAATTAAAGCAAATACAAGAAAAGATAAGAACAAAACTACACCACCCCAAAAAAATCCTAGCATTCCTATCTCGCTTGCCGTAACATAAGCGGATGTGCCTAGTGAATAAGTAGCCTCCGTCCACCATCCAATGATAATGCCAATGATGGGAAGAGGAAATACAGATCCAGCCAAGAAAAGCCAATGCTTCATAACTCTCCAACGCATCACTTTGCCTTGTATAAACAAACCTAATGGCTTGCTTTTGAGTAAAGCAGCGATAGCTTCCGAGTTAGCACTGTGAGGAAGGCTGGTGGTAACTTCGTGACGATTGAACTGTCCTATCGTTCGAACAATCTCGACAAAAGTAGGAAGGTTTGGGAATTTTCGTGCGTTTATCACCATCGAAAGCACTGGACGATACCCCACAGGATTCCGAGTCGTAACTAACGCCAGCGGTTCACGCCTCCATATGAGTACATTTCCCGTAATGGGTTCTTCATCGCAACTCAGAACTTCCTGCCAGTTAATCGTTTGTCCGACACCTTTGGCTGAAATATGTATTCCCTTGGGACTTAGGGTAATGTCACCCAACGAAACGGAGTCGCCCGACTGAATACGTTTGACAATGCGTTGCACCAGAAGCGCATGTAACAACTTTTTTCCATTGGCGACGATCTCATCAGGCCGATCAAACACGTTGTCCAATCTATAACTGTGACCATCTTCCATCTGTAGCACGAGACTCGTAAATTTTCCGTACCGCCGATTAGCAAAATAAGCGTGCAAGTCGAACCACCAGAGATAGGAGCGTTCAATATTGTTCTGATAGGCGATCAATCCATCCTCATAGAGTTCGTACTTTTCTGTACGACGCTTGCGCCAACGTACCCACTCAAATACTACCCAGCATGACATAACTACCGATGCAACGAACAATAAATCAAGGGTAAAAATGTCTTCATCCGTGATTTTGCCAACGGCAACGGTAAGATTAAGAAATCCTATACCACAATCCAATATTATTGCACACAATAGACCGGTTAAAGCTTTCTTGAGTCGGGTTTGTTTAGCCACATAAGTTAGGACATGTTTCCCCTGCGGCTTGCTGTTGAAAGGAATTTCCTTTGGAATTGGAATGCTCAACTCAGTGGAGGGAATCTTCATTTCTGAGCCTTTTGCGTAGTGGGTATGCATACATAGTAAGGTAAATTCTACTTTTATCATATTTCAACGAATTTACAATTTGATCGGTTGAATTAGCTTTCTCAGTGAACTTTGCCGCCTATACAGCGCCACGTTCCTCGTTTATACTTACCCGGCAAGTCAACCGGAGAATAAATCACGCAATGTCGAAACGTACCAATAACTATTATCTACTGAGTCTGGGCTGTTCCAAGAACACAGTAGACTCAGAGAGTATGGCGCAACTGCTCAATCGGGCTGGCATGAATGGAGTCGCTGAGGCAGGCCGCGCCGAAGTGCTGATCGTCAATACCTGTGGCTTTATCAATGCCGCCAAAGACGAGAGCGTTAACGCGCTGCGCGAACTGGCTGCCCACAAAAAGAAGGATCAACTGCTGATCGCGGCAGGCTGCATGGCGCAGCGCTACGGAACAGAAATGGTCGCCAAAGTCCCCGGCCTTGATGGCGTGATCGGGACGCGGCGCTGGATGGATATTGTCGATTTAGTGCAGCGCTTGCGAGCGCGTAAGCATCCTGAACCGCTGTATCATCTGCCCACCGACGCGGTAACTGTTGGCAGTGACGAACGCGGCGCAGCACGAGTCTCGATTCAGGGCGCGAGTGCCTACGTCAAGATTGCCGATGGCTGTCGCCGTCCCTGTGCGTTTTGCGCGATTCCGTTGATCAAGGGGACAGCCGTCAGCCGCCCGATTGAGTCGATTATCGCGGAGGCGCGAGTTCTAGAACAACGTGGCGTGCAAGAAATGATCCTGATCGCGCAGGACACCACCGACTACGGACACGATCTCGGCATGAAGGACGGTCTAGCCGATCTGCTTGATCAGCTAACGACTCAGGTTCCTAATCTGCCTTGGATTCGCGTGATGTACGCCTATCCCGGCTACGTGACCGATAAACTGATCGAGACGATGGCAACCCGGCCTCAGTTGTTACATTACTTAGATATGCCGCTGCAACATGGCAGTCGCAGCGCCCTGCTGCGGATGCGCCGCCCCGCCAATATCGAGTGGTGCTATAAGACGATTGAGAAGATGCGGACTGCCATGCCCGATCTCGCTATTCGCACCACGTTTATCGTGGGCTACCCCGGCGAAACCGACAGCGAATTTGACGAACTGATGACATTTGTTCGCGACCTGCAATTTGATCGGGTGGGTGTGTTCACCTACAGCTTCGAGGAAAACACCCCATCGGCGGATCAGGGGCCGCACTTGCCCGAAGACGTAAAAGCCGCCCGTCGCGATGCCCTTATGGAGTTGCAGCAGCAGATCAGTCTGTCACGTAATCAGGCGCAGGTTGGCAAGACGCTGACCGTTCTGACCGAGGGCGAAGGCGATGGCCTGACCATTAGCCGCAGCTACCGCGATGCGCCGGAGATTGACGGCTATGTGATTATCGAGGGTGAAGTGCCGATTGGCGAGATGGTCCCGGCGCGGATTACGGGCGCGATGAACTACGATCTGGTGGCAACGGTTGACGTGAAAGTTCGTCCGTGATAGACTGCGACAGCAAGAACGTTCGTTCTGCCATATCATTAATCTGATACTGCCCTCACCCTAAATCCTTCTCCCTCATGGAAAGGGACTTCAAAACAAACTGATATTTTCTCCCCTCGCCCTGCGGGAGAGGGGCTGGGGGTGAGGGCAATCTTACGCTAAAGCAGTGTGAACTCAACAGGACGCTAAGTTTTGTCGCTCGAATTTGAAAAAATAGTGCCTCAAGTCCAGCAGATGGGCGCGACGGTGGCGGATCGCAGTGTGACCATCGCCGAACAGACTCGCAACGCGGGTCAACTGCTAATGGCAATGGATGATCTAGACGCTATCTGGGCGCAAATTTTGCTAGCCCGCGAAAAGGATGCTGGCTTTCGCGGAGCCGCGCCCACCGACGAACCGATCAATCAGCCGATCCCGCTGCCTGACTGCCCCGAACTAGCAACGATTCTGGCTTCCGATGGATCGCAGGTCTATCCCGACGCGCATGGTGCAGCACTCTATTGGCTGACCAATATTGCCATATTCGTTTATCCACATGGCACTGACGGATTGCCAGAGTGTCTCACCGAACCACGCCTCTACTATGAAGACAAAGACATCCGCGACCCCGACGGGCGCTTGATCGCCAATGCCGCCATCAACGCCCGCCGCAGCGTCTATGAGATGCAGATGCTAGCCCGCGAAACGCTGCAACGCGGCAATCTTACCCATCCGCTGCTGGCGCTGTACGATGGCCCGCTGCTCAGTATGTTGATGGGCAAAGAGGTCGCCAACTCCAACGAACTAAACGACAGTTACCACGAAGCCTTTGATCTGCTCAACGATCTGGGGGCAGCATTGATCGGTTATGTAGATCGCCCCAACAGTACCTTCGTAGTCAGCACGATCTATCTGACGACGCTTGAGCCGGATCAGGTCACGCGACGCAATCTGCAAACTGCTGGATCGCTGGAAGGGCTATCTGACCGCGATCTGTACCAGTGGATACTTGGCCCCGGTGATCGCTCTGGCATGATGATCCAGCAAAGCCCACAGAACAAGAGCTTCACCGAACGCAGCATTGAACATGAGATCGTCTTTTTCTACATGAATGTGGCGGCAGCGCATCAGGAACCCTACTTGGCGCGGGTCGAGATCCCGATGTGGGTCGCGCGGCAGAAAGCGCTGGTCGGTGCGATTCAGGCATTGCTCTATGCCCAGTGCCAGATCACGGATCGCTATCCGTATTCCCTGACCCGTGCAGACGAACTGGCGGTTGTGCCGAGTTATGAAAAACGTGCGCTTGACGAATTGATTGCGGTTGAACTACTGCGTAACCAGCAACCGATTGACATGTCACAGAAACTTAGCACCAAAGGCATGGCGCGGCATGGTCGCGAACAGCATCAGGGCGTTTGATTAATTCAATCATAAGGCGATTTTATGCCGCGGACGGAAATAGCGAATCAGAAGGTTCGTGCAGCGCAGAGGGCAAAGATTCTGGACGCTGCCCGACGTGTCTTTGCTCGCAGAGGTATGGCAGCCACCATGACTGACGTTTCGACTGAGGCAGGAGTTAGTCAAGGGCTAGCTTATCGCTATTTCGCCAGTAAAGAGGCAATCTTTGCCGAGCTGGTCGAGCAAACCACGCAAACAAGTCTAGCTTTTCTGCAATATATTCAAGATTTGCCGAATACTCCCGGTCAACGCCTTAATTCCTTGATTTCAATGATATTTAGCTACAGCCCCCAACGTCTCGAATACTATCAACTGCTTCTACGGATGTTGAATGATGAGACAACCCCCGACCATCTATATAACCTTCTTCTTGGACAGATCCAGTCGTTTCAACAATTGCTCAGGCAACTAATCGTTGAGGGTCAGATAACCCGAGAGGTTGCCGAAGGCGATCCTGACCAACTTGTCATTGTTATCTTGGCATGTTTTAACGGTTTATCAGGCTTAGTGGTACATAGTGCCGAGCATACCAAACACCACTTTCCTGATCCAAAGATTATCCTGAGGCTGCTACAACCCTAGAAAGTCTCTGTTTTTCGTAAGTCTACGCCGACCCCCTAAGTCTAATCATCCTCAGTAATACAGGCACTTGACAAGGCCCAATGGTATGTTATTCTTATAATGAATGAATTATTCATTCATTATATCCGCCTCGAATAGACGATATGAGGAACACAAGAATGAGCGTAAAGAAGGCTCAGACAATACCTGTGCTTGGAGCAAACCTGTATTATGAGGTGCGTGGTTCAGGCCCGATCTTGCTCATGATTGCCGCTGGAGCCGGGGATGCCGATAGCTTTGGCAGTGCTATTGAGCATCTTATCGATCACTACACCGTTGTCACTTACGACCGTCGCGGCTTGGCACGCAGTCCGCTCGACTATCCAAACCAACCTATCGAGATCGAAACGCATAGCGAGGATGCTCATTGTTTACTGGCTGAATTAACGAGCGAGGCCGTCTATGTTTTCGGCTCCAGCATCGGAGCCGTTATCGGAATCGATCTGGCTATCCGTCACGCCAACCAAGTCCGTAGATTAGTTGCTCATGAACCACCCTTACTGGCGCTGCTTTCTGATGCCGAACAACAGCAAGCGATGAATGAACGGGTGCATCTGGAAGAAACACTTCATCGCGAAGGGACGACAGCAGCGTTCCAGCAGTTTATAACGAATCTCGGCATAAGTCATGATGATCCACCAATAAGCCGAGATCGGACTCAACAAGATGTAGAACGCATCCAGAAGAATCACGAAACCTTTTTTAAGTACGATGCCGGGGCTGTCGAACGCTACAAGCCCAACATCGTGACATTGCAAACATTATCGACTCGAATAGTTCCGGCTGGTGGTCTTACTTCACATGAGACTGGACCCTACCGTTGTGCCGTCGCACTTGCAGACCTCTTGACGACACCCATTGTCGAGTTTCCCGGCTCCCATGCAGGTTTTGTGGACTATCCACAGGAATTTGCCAAGACTTTACATGTTGCGCTCCGTGACTAACACAAAAATAGTTGCTATAACAGACTCACCTGTTATAGCAACTATTTTCAAACGACCATTGATTAGTGTATCAGTCAGCTTTGAATCACCGTTATCGTGGCCTCGGTTATATCTTGTCAACCCACATGCTTTATGGTATGCTTTAAGTACTTTGAGACTGGCTATTGAGAAGTGGGCTTCCCCCACTTTTCTTTTTATCTACTCAAAATTACAAACAAGTCAGATAGAATCGGAGTTTGGAAGGCATGGCAAAGAGCGAATTTACGCTGGCCTTTAACGAGATCTTAGAAACCCACCATCTTTCCCGCCAGATCGTGATCGACGCGCTGCAACAGGCGTTGATCTCGGCGTACCGCCGCGATGCTACGGCTAGTCCAGCACAGCGTATTGATGCCGAAATAGACCTGAACACACTCCATCATAAGATTTTGGTGGAAAAAGAAGTAGTCGACTCGGTGGAGAGTGAGAATACTGAAGTATCGCTGGCGAAAGCCGTGTACTTCGAACCAACGGCACAACTTGGCGATATGGTCATGGTTCCCATCGAATATGATATGAGAAAGTTTGGACGCATCGCCGCCCAAACTGCGAAACAGGTGATCTTGCAGAAGATCCGCGAAGCGGAGCGCAAGTCACTCTATGAAGAATATAAAGATCGCGAAGGCGATCTGATTACTGGGCAGGTGCAGAGTGTCTCTGGACAGAGCATTACTTTGAGCCTGGGGCGTGCCGAAGCAGTCATGCCACGCAACCAGCAGATTCAGGGAGAGCGTTACCGCGCCCACGACAAGATCCGCACCTATGTGGTTGAGGTCAAGGAAAGCGCCAGAGGCCCACAGATTGTCGTCTCACGTTCGCACAAGAACATGCTGCGCCGCTTGCTCGAATATGAAGTACCGGAAATCTACAACGGTCAGGTTGAGATCAAGAACATCGCCCGCGAAGCCGGACACCGCTCAAAGGTCGCAGTATCGGCCTTGCAAGCAGGGGTTGATCCGGTAGGGGCGTGCGTGGGTCTGCGTGGAATGCGTATCCAGAATATCGTCAAGGAACTCAACGAAGAGAAGATTGACGTGATTGAGTGGAATACCGATCCCTCGGTGTTCATCGCCAAGTCACTCAGTCCGGCGCGGGTCAGTGGTGTCTACCTCGAAGAAGATATTGATCAGGGTCACACCGCGACAGTCATTGTGCCAGACGATCAGCTTTCGCTGGCGATTGGACGTGAAGGCCAGAATGCACGGCTTGCCGCCAAGCTCACCGGTTGGCGCATCGACATCAAGAGTGTCAGCGAAGCGGCCTTCAATGCACACGGCACGATCAACGAGCCGCCGATGAACAAACTCGCTCAAGATCAACCGGAACTGGTCTCGGAAGCTGGACGGATACTGGAAAAGAAGCGGGCTGAACGCGCAGTTACTCCCGAAGAATATCAGATCCTGTCGCGTTTCGTGCAATTATCAGAGCAGCGTCAGCTTGAGTATCGCGACACCTTCCGGGTGAAACGGCTCAAGGCGATGGACAGGGTTCGGCCTGAAGTACCATCTAGCGCCTTTGAAATGGATCTTAAAGAACTGGAGCTTGCCGATGATATTGTGCAAGCGCTCAAGACGATCACCAATGTAGGCGAACTGATTGTCCGGCTTCAAGCCGACGAAGACAACCTGAAGCGGACGCTTGACCTCGCCAATGCTGGCTCCGACGCAATGGATGCCATTCGCGAGGCCATCGATTCGCTGGTGATCCCTGAAAACAAACCTATTTCCGCAGCCGCAGTGGTCGAGCCAGAACTCTTGGTCGCTGAACCTGCAATTGAAGCTGAACCAGTCCTCGAAGCAGTAGCGGCTGCACCCGCCGTTATTAGCGATGATGTAGCAGAGCAAGACGTGGACAGTGACGAGGAAGCGCCACCCGCCTTTATTGACCATGTGCCAGCCCTACCTGCTGATGCTGAACCCGTCAAGGTACAGCCACGTCGGATTGCCCGACCTGCTCCGGTGGTGGTCGAGCCAGTGGAAGAAGTGGAAGTGGAAGTCGTTGCCGTTGATGATGAGACGGACGACGACAAAAAGAAAGGCGGCAAGAAGGGCAAGAACCAGCGCCGCGAACTGGTTTTCGACGAACAGCGTGGCGAGATCGTCTCCAAGCGCAAGCGGAAAGGCAGTCGGGCGCGTGGTTGGAACGATTACGAAGAATAATCGGATAGATATGGGATATGCGTAATGAATAAGCAACCCAATGGACAGACGACTCAACAAGCCCCTAAGCAAGCTGGGAAGCAGAAGCATATCCCCCAGCGGACTTGCATCGTGTGTCGGCAGACCAGCGCTAAACGTGCGCTGGTTCGGTTGGTACGAACCGTTGATCAAGGTGTGCAAGTTGATCCAACGGGCAAACGCAGCGGGCGCGGCGCTTATCTATGCGACCAATTGACTTGCTGGCAGCGTGCCGTGCAGTCGGATGTATTGGAAAAAGCGCTGCGTACCCCATTGACGGGTGAGGATCGCGAACGCCTTGGTCAGGCGATGTCGCAGATGTTCGATGCACAAAAGTAACATGTCAGCAAACAGGTGGAGAAGGGTATGTATTTCTGCCCTTAACTCGTCTATAATCTATGTTAATCATTTACCGACCAAATTTTTGGCTATGGAATTGAAAAGACAGACCGCATCGCACCGTGTAACGAGTCAGGCTACCGTGTAAACGTCGTCAGCCCCACTGCGCCAAACGTGCCTGCAATGCGGCCTTGCATGGAGGCTACGTATGGCTAAAGAACGACAGATAATCGAGATCCCCGAATTCCTCACCGTGCGCGAACTGGCAACCCTAATCTCTGCCAGCCCTATCGAAGTGATGAAGCAACTCATCAGCAACGGCATGATGAAGACGATCAATGATCAGATCGACTACGATACTGCCGCGATTGTTGTTGAAGAAATGGGTTACGAAGCCCAACCCGTCATCGAAGTGGTCGAAGAGGCACTTGACGATGAGAAACTACCCGCTTGGAAACGTCTCTACGCGAACGAAGATCCCAAGAATCTGGAACGCCGTCCTCCGGTAGTTACGATCTTAGGTCACGTCGATCATGGCAAGACTTCGCTGTTGGATGTAATCCGCAAGACACAGGTTGCCGAAGGTGAAGCGGGTGGCATCACCCAAGCGATTGGCGCGTATCAGGTGACACACAATGGGCGCAAGATCACCTTTTTGGATACACCGGGTCACGCTGCCTTTGCTGCCATGCGAGCGCGTGGCGCACAGGGGGCCGATGTTGCCGTGTTGGTCGTCGCCGCCGATGACGGCGTAATGGCAACTACCAAAGAGGCTATCGCGCACGCCCGTGCTTCTAATGTGCCGATTGTCGTAGCACTGAACAAGATCGATAAGCGCAACGCCAACCCGGAAAAGGTCAAGCAGGAACTCTCCGATGTTGACCTGACCCCTGATGAATGGGGCGGTACAACAATGGTTATCCCGGTTTCGGCGCGTGAAAAGAAGGGCATTGACGATCTGCTTGAAGCGATCCTGATGACCGCCGACGAAGCACAGATCTATGCCAACCCGAAAGGGCGCACGGCAGGCACAGTGCTTGAAGCAGAACTAGATAAGTCACGCGGCGCAATTGTGACGCTGCTGGTACAGAACGGTACGCTCAGACTGGGCGATGTGGTTCTGGCAGGAGTTGCCGAAGGCCGTATCCGTGCCATGTTCGATGAGAACGGCAAATCGATCAAGGAAGCATCGCCTTCCACGCCCGTACAAGTCATGGGCATGAGTGGAATGCCGACAGCAGGCGATCTGTTCACGACCTATAAGAATGAGCGCGAAGCCCGCGAAATCCTTGACGAGCGCAAGCAAGCCCATGCCCTTGCCACCGTCAAAGGGCCGCGCAACCTTTCGATGGAAGACTTGCTCAAGCAGTTTGAGGCAGGGGTCGTCAAAGAACTCCGTCTAATCCTGAAAGCCGACGTGCAAGGATCGTTGGAGCCAATTGTCAACTCGCTCTCTGACCTGAAGGTTGAGGGGCTTGGCACGAAGATCCTCCATGCCGAAACGGGCAACATCACCGAGAACGACGTTAATCTGGCGATCTCGTCACAAGCGATTGTGATTGGCTTCAAGGTAGAGGCTGACAACGCCGCCCGCCGCCTCGCTGAATCAAACGGTGTTGAGATCCGCACCTACAGCGTCATCTATCAGTTGATCGACGATGTAGAGAAGGCGCTCAAAGGCTTGCTTGAACCTGTCTACGAAGACAAGGTGATCGGCATAGCGCAGGTACTCAAGACCTTCAAAGTGCCTAAGTACGGCAAAATCGCGGGTTGTTCAGTACGCGATGGCGAAGCTCGCCGTAACGCCAAAGCCCGTGTCAAGCGTGGCTCGGTGTACATCCTTGAGAACGCTACCGTCGGCTCGATCCGCCGCGAGACCGAAGACGTGCGCGAAGTCCGTGCAGGCTTCGAATGCGGTATCGGCCTCGATGGCTTCGAGGACTTCCGCCCCGGCGACCTGATCGAGTTCACGGTTCGTGAGCGCGTCAACTAACGAGCAGTATCGTATCTTTGCAGGGGCCAGACACAACCTGTCGTGGCCCTTGTCGTATCGGAGGGGTAGTAATGATTGACGTAAAACAGGCAATTAAAATTGCTCATGATTACCTGCTTAGCCTCTATAACCCGGACGAACTGATCGATCTGCTATTGGAAGAAGTTGAGCGCTCTGAGGATGATCGGTACTGGTATATCACTTTCGGCTTTACCAGAGTGCTTGCTGTCCCTACCAAAGCGCCGCAGTCTGCGGTAAGTGTGGCGGCAGCGATACAAGGTACAACAACCGACCTCAAAGACAATGTTGAGCGTGTGTATAAGAAGATCACCGTTCGGGCAGATACTGGCAAAGTACAGGCGATGAAGATTCGTAGGGAATGAATTCATACGTCGCAGAATTAGTGCAGCGTTACCGCCGCAAAGGCGTTCTACTTGATACGAATCTGCTGCGGCTTTACTGTGTAGGATTGTCGATGCCCGATCAGATTTCTCGTTTCAAGCGCACCGTAATGTTCACAGAAGATGATTTCGCAGTACTCACGGAAACATTAGATCGCTTCGAAAAGATTATCACCACACCTGCCATTCTAGCAGAGGTTAGCAATCTGGCGGGACAGTTAGCGGAACATTTGAAGCCCACCTTCTTTGATAGATTCGCCATGCAAATTACACGACTCGTCGAAATATATACCCCAAGTGTCGAACTTGCGGCACTGCCACAATTCAAACGTTTCGGCCTTGCCGATACGGGCATATTGGGGCTAGCCAAGAATAATTATCTTGTAATCACACAGGATTTCAGGCTTTCGCAATATTTGCAAAATGCCGCCATTGACGTGTTAAATTTTAACCATATCAGGATGTAGCCAATGACTATCAAACAGGATCGGATGGCGGATCGTATCCGCGAGATTTTGAGCAGCTTACTGCTGCTAGATGTGACCGATCCAGCCTTGCAGGGCATTACCGTAACCGATGTCCGGCTGGATCAGGAACTCGAATATGCTGACATTTATGTGAATGCGTTGGGCGATGAGTCGCGTCAGCGTGAAGTGCTGGCAGGGTTGACTCGCGCTAATGGATTTCTGCGGCGTGAGGTTGGCAAGCGCGTCCGACTGCGCCGTGTGCCTGTGCTGCACTTCCACTGGGATGTTACGTTGAGCCGCGCCGAAGCGATTGAACGGGTCATCGACAGTTTGGATGTGCCGCCTGCCCCAATCGAACCCGCTGAGAATGCCAATGAACTGGACTGAAGCCACCACGTTACTCAATGCGGCGCAGCGTGTGATCATCGTGACGCATCTGTCGCCGGACGGTGACGCGATTGGTACGCTGCTGGGTCTGGGTCATGCACTGCGCGAACAAGGCAAAACCGTGACGGTAGCAGTGGACGACGGCGTTCCTGCTAATTTGCAATTCTTACCCGGCTCTGATGCTGTGCTGCCCAACCTCAAAGATGTGCAGGCGGATCTCGTGATCGTGGTGGATTGCGGCGACGAAGCCCGTGCTGGCAAGGTTGGCAAAGCGGCACGTATGCTGGCAGTACCGATGATTAACCTCGATCACCATTGGAGCAATCCGGGCTTTGCCGATGTGAACCTGATCGACTCAAGCTGGACATCAGCCTCAGAAGGCGTGCTCGATTGGCTCGACGCGATGAATATGCCGATCTCGCGGGATACGGCGCAATGTTTGTTGTGCGGCCTTGTGACGGATACGCTGGGCTTTCGCACGGACAGCACCAAAGCCGATACGCTTGGCAAGGCACAACGGCTCGTCGAAAGCGGCGGCAATCTGTCCTTTATCATTCAGCACACATTGGCACGCATGGCGACCAGTACGCTCAAGCTGTGGGCGCAAGTGCTGCCGACAGTCAAGATCGAAGACCATGTAGTGTGGGTCACGATTAGCATTGAGGCGCGGAAAGCCGCCGGACTTAACGGCAAGGGCAGCGGCGACTCGAAAGATGGTGGGCTATCTAGTGTGTTGGTGCAAGCCGATGACGCTTACATTTCCTGCGTGATGCACGAGCGCGAAAACGATCAGGTGGAATTGAGCTTTCGCGGCGTACCGGGCTTCGACACTTCGACGGTGGCGGTGGCGATTGGCGGCGGCGGACACAAACTAGCATCCGGCGCGACGGTCAAAGGGACGCTAGCGGAAGTCGAAGCGCGAGTGATCCCGATGCTCAAGGCGGCGGTACTCGCTGGATCACCGATTAGCGCCTGATAGGATACTGCGTTGACTTCCTCTGAACTGTTCGGCTTTCTCGTGGTCGATAAACCGCAGGGCATGACCAGCCATGATGTCGTGGCGATTGTCCGGCGCGGGACGCACATCAAGCGAATCGGACATGCGGGGACGCTTGACCCGATGGCGACGGGCGTGCTGGTGCTGTGTCTGGGCGCGGCGACTCGCCTGAGCGAATATGTCATGGACTCGACCAAGACTTACACGACCACCGTTCGACTCGGTATCGAAACCGATACTTACGATGCCGAAGGTCAAACCCTCGCCACGCACGATACCAGTCACCTGACGCGCTCCGATATTGAAGCCGCTTTGACGCACTTTCAGGGCGATCTTGCGCAGATCCCGCCGATGTACAGCGCGATCAAGCAGGGCGGCAAGAAGCTCTACGAACTGGCGCGGGCGGGTCAAGAGGTCGAACGCGCCCCGCGTAAGGTGAGTCTCGACACGACCTTGCTCGATCTCGCCCTGCCCGACCTGACGATTAAAGTTGTCTGCACGGCGGGAGCCTACATTCGCAGCATTGCCCACGATCTTGGCGCGATGCTCGGTGTCGGCGCGCATCTCACGGCGCTGCGACGGAATGCCAGCGGCGCACTGAATGATCCTGTGGCGTGGCAAACGCTGATCGATGCGATGTCAGCGGGCGCATGGCACCCCTATCTGATCGATGAGCATCAAGCGCTGGCGAAGCTGCCCGCGATGCAGCTAGACGCGCCGCAAAGTGATGATATTCGGCATGGGCGGCCTGTGGTGCGTGGCGCGGAAGCTATCGATACACAAGCGCTCGTGCGTGCCTATGATGCCGCCGGACAGTTTATCGCTATCCTCTCGGCGCATGATGGTTACTGGAAGCCGGATAAAGTGTTTAGTTCCGATAAGTAGAGTTATCCGCACTGATGAGTACATTAGTTGCAGATAACACCGAACTGGGAACCCGCAGGGCACGAAGCGGTCATGCACTCATTACTTCAAGGATAATGATATGCTGATTAATTGCAAGAAACTAGCAGATGCTCTTCAACTTTTCTACGATATCGTACAGGCACTTGTAGGCATGAAAATGTCCGGCGAGCAAAATGAGATTTTGACAGGATTGCTAGGGAGAATTTACTTCTTAGGGACTGCAATTTATCAGCTAGGCAAAGGCACAGAAATTCCAGAAATTAAGTCACAACCACATTTTTGGGACAGTACATCAATGCACGTTCTAATTCGAGCATTAGTCGAAACTGCTGCACAATTGAATTATTTGTTCTTGGAACAGGTGAATGATGATGAACGCGAGTATAGAATATGTTATTTTAAATTGCGAGGTCTATTAGTGAGGCAAGGCATTGCGGCTAAAGAGCCAGAAAATCAAGCAAAGCAACAAGCTGAACGAGACATCATAGAAAACTTGAAAATGCGGATTGTTCAGACAAATCGTTTTAAAGAGCTTAATTCTAAAGAACAACAGCGCTTGCTCGATGGAGAAAATAGCAAACGGTTTGAACCGTCTAAAACACAACTTATCAAGAGTTTTTTCAGCGACACAGGGGCATCTCCTGATGCTATAGGCGCAATATATGGGTTTCTTTCAGATTATGCCCATTCAGGATATGTAAGTGCGTTGCAGACGTATGACCATACAATACAAAAAGAGTCTGGAAATAATGCACTTGCAAATACGGCGATATGGGTTGGCATGATCACTTATAGAATTGCTCTATGTTATTCACCAGCGATGGAATATTTAGCGAAAGTAGGATTGTCTGACTTTCCTGCTTCTTGATCTATAGAAGTGTTTCATTGAAATCAGTCTGAAATTTTCATTCTGCAATCGTGTGGGCTTACTATGGTTTGACCTCATAGGCAGTGTCGCCGATGACGACGATCAACATTATCCGTACCAATAGAGTATGCCGCGCTAAATGACCATACTCAAAATAAGGGCATTTGATCGGTTGAAGAATGTTTCTGTTCAAGCTCATAGACTAGTGGATAATTGGCAATAAGTGCTTCAGTCATTGCGCTCCGCAATGCTTCAGTAGCTCCAACATGGTAAAAATGCTCTAATGTTCTCAGTGAAAACCGCTTGTCTTGCCAATTGTTAATCGCATCGTTCTCGCGATATTGATTATGGTGCCATGTTGAGAGTAAAAAGCGGCTAGAGCTTTGCTGTAAAAGGGCGGTAAGTTCATTTTCGTCGGCGGTATCCCATGTGTTGTAATAGTCGGTATGGCGACCTGAATAAGGTGGATCGACATAAATAAAATCGTGCTCATTGGCTCTAGCTAATGAAAGGCGAAAGTCGGCAACCGCAAAGTGCCAATCGTGATTATCTAAAACCTGTTTGAACATCTTGACTTGATTTACGATCTTTGTGATGTACGCTGGACGAAAGCGATCTGGCTTATTTCCAAATGGGACATTGAAGTGACCGCGTTTGTTGAAACGCATTACCCCATTAAAACAAGCACGGTTTAGGAAAAGAAAATCAAGGGAGTTGCCATTAGTGTTGAAACGCTCACGCACTTCATAATAATAGTCACCACCTTGCTGACGCAGGGTATTGCCCTCCTGCTGTAAAAATTCCTTGACAAGGCCAGCCGTTAGCACCCCATCTTTGATACTCTGATAAAAGGTAATAATATGCTGATTAGTATCAGTCAAGAGCGCCCGTTGAGGTCTAACGTTCAGAGCAACGACACATGAACCACAGAATGGTTCTATCCATTGGCCTGTAAAGGGTGTTTGAATAGCGGATCTTATACTGGGTACTAGTTTAGTTTTAATACCCTGACATTTAATCGGGGGTACTAGTATCATCTTGTATATCTCTTTCGGAGCCTGTGTCGGTTGCGTCTAACTTCGCAGCCTCAGCGAGGCTTATATCGATACTTTGTTGTTTATAAATCGTATAGGTCTGTAGGTTATTGTATCTAGGCGTACTCTCGATTTTCCTTGCCATATCTGCATTCAAATAATTCATCCAGTAGTCATCATATACCGCTTCGCCAAGTGCGGCAAAAGGCCCTGCGCCGTCCAGTAGTTGTTGAATTCTCGTTACTGACCCAATATTGCGTGTATTGCCACTACCCGGGCGGGCAGAAGCAATGCGATATTTGGGTTGTATAAAAAATACAAAATCCCGTATGACCGATTTTATTTGATCAAGCTGTTCCAATGAGTAAGTATTTGTCTCTTTAGGATTGATCGTTCCATCTGACAGAGATAGAGCATCGTACCTAGAATAGATTACTCCGAGTACCAAATGAGCTTTATAAGCAGAGTAAGGAAACTGAGTATTTTTGCGGCTCAATCGATCTCGAAAATATCCGGTAAATGCGCCGAGTGTCATGCCATTGACGTTTTCACTATCGATCCGGTATGTACTTTTGATATCGATAGCATACATTTCATGAGGATTACTCTCCGAAATGAAGGAAATATCCGGGTAAAAATTCTGCTCAGCCGCTAAAGCAAATGAATACCCATGCTGCACGCCAAATTGGACAAGTTTGGGTATTAGGAATAGCTCCAAAACTTTTGACACAACCTTTGTATCGCTGGGCATGGCGTAGATACGCTTATATACATCTATAAAACCTTTTACAATCCAATATCCCTCTTCCGTTGAGAGGTCTTGAGTAAAGTTTTGCACTTCTCCCTGAAGGGTTTTAATGAAGTCTATTGCAGACATATTATCCTGTGTATAGGTTATAGATAAAAGCATATTTTAACGCTTTATTGAAATTTCTTCGCATAAAGCCATTCATAATTAAAAATGTATACCTCACCCTCTTGTGCGGTGAGGTATACATTTTGCAATCGCGGAGTCTTACTGCGGCTTGATCTCGTAGGCGGTGTCGCCAATGACGACGATCACATGGTCGCCAATGGCGAGATAGTCTTTGATGTCGGGATGGCTGTCCAGCAGCTTGAAATAGTCGTCGCTGAGGAAGATCACCGGGACGATGGTCATCTTGTCCGAGGTGTACAGCGTATCCGTCCAGATGGTGTTCCGCAGCACGAAGGTTCGGTCATTGACCTGTTTCAGCGGCTCATTGCTGTTGCCCGTGCCTATCGACGGCGCAACTTTATCGGCAGGCTGTGGTTGTCCACCCTGTAAGGCGGCTGCGGTGGCGGTTGGCAGGGCAGTCGGGGCGGCGGCGGCTTGATTCGCATCGGCAAACCCGTTGGATTTCTGGGCTTCGTCAACGGCAGCCGCGCCGGAGGATGGAGCGCCCGCGCCGCCCATGACATTTCCGTTGGAAGTGACAGGTCGGCCCGGCATGACGGTTGGCGGCGCGATTGGTACAGCTCGCCCGTCCTTAGCGCCTGTTTGGGCGGTAATGTCGCTTTCCTGAATCAGATACGACGTGTAGGGCGTGATAATCCCGTAGCGGACACTCAGGCGTACCACACTATCGACCAGTTCGGCAGTCTCACCGTTCAGGCGAATCTGATTGAGCAGTGCGCCGATCTTGCGAGTCGCCCACAGTCGCGGGATAAAGGCTTGCCCGCCCGCATTTTCGGGGAACGCTAGCCCTTTGTAGTTGTAAGTCTGCGACTTACCGTTGATCTGCCCGGTGAGCGTAACATCGGCTGTCCCCGACTGGCGGAAACGTCCAACGACTACCAACTGCGATCCGGCAAACAGATCGGGCAGCGGGGTAGCGGGGAACGCATCGTCGGTGGTCATCGTCCCGAAATCGAGCTTGAGCGCGGTCAGGACAGGAGACGTAATCTTGTTGTAGAGGCTGCTCACCTTTTGCTCGATATTCTCGTTGGGGCGCACATAGACGCTAACGCCGTGATAGGTGCTGGACAGCGAGTCGAGCAGGAAAGTATCCACGTCATCGCCCACGCCGAACGCGAACAGGCGCAGGTTAGGTTTGGCGGCCTGACTCACATTCGCCAGAATGGCTTTAGGATCGGTCACGCCTTCGGTAGGCAGACCATCGGTCAGGAACAGCACAATCGTCTGGCGCTCCGGGTCAACCATCGAGGCGGCACTGGTCAACGCGGCATTGATGTCCGTGCCGCCGAGAGGCTCCAAGCCGTTGACCCAGTCAATCGCTTTGGGCGCTTCGGCAACAGGTTGCAGCGCCTTGGCATAGATCCGCGTCCCGGTGCTGAACACTATCGCGTTAAAGCGATCCTGTGCATTCAGGTTCTTCAACACATAGCTCACCGCCGCTTTGGCCTGAGTCCACTTCGCGCCCTGCATCGATCCCGACTGATCCAGCACGATCAGCACATCTTTGGGGATGACGCGGCTAGCTTCGACGGTGGTTGGCGGCGTAATCATCAACATAAAGTAGCCATCTTCGTTTGCGCCACCACGATACGTCAGCAAATTGGCGTTGATGTCGCTGGTGGCAACGCCGTAGTACACGCTGAAATCGTCGGCAGCGCGATAGCTGGTCGTTTCAAAACCCGCCGTAAAGTGCCGATCATCCGTGCGCGATACGATAATCTGCGGGTTAGGCGAGTAGACGCTGCTGATCGGGTCTTTGGCGCTGACCTGCAACGATACCGACACCTGCTGGACAGGCAGCGAGCTTACGTAATCGGTTTTGAGCGGATAGGTATAGTTGATCAAGCCGTTGTCAGCGGTGACAATCTGGCTGTAGGTGATCTCGATCTTGCGTTGCTCCCCTGCTGGGATCGGGAATACATTCGCCTGTATAGCGCTCCGCCCGACGTATTGCAGCAGGGCCGGATCGCGCAAACGGCGGACAGTTTCGGTATAGATTTGCTGGGCCTGTTTCGCGTCCAAAATTTGCGCTTGAATCGGTTGACCATTGATGTACATCGTCAGGTTAGAAACGGCTGCCCCGACTGGCAGCGGGAACAGATAGCTACCTTCGGCGGGTCGCGCTCCCTCGTTGACAAAGACCTGCTCAACTTTCGTCACCGCCACCTGATCGTCGATGGTGACGCTGACCCGATGCGACTTGAGATAGGCGCTCCCTACCTGTTGGGCGATCATACTCCCTCCATCGTTAACAGGTTGTGTGCTGTTATTCAAAGCACGACTAACACTCACAAGGGCTGAAAACATGATCACGATTAACAATAACGTGGCAAAAACTCTAATCCGCTTCATGGCTGCTCCTCTATCCTAACAAATGCTTGTCTGTAGGACGTGCGCCACTGTTGAAAAGTTCCCAGCATAGATAGGTTAGCCGTAATTTATCAGTCATCACGCACTGGCTAATCTGGTTTACCCTTCGATTTACCGCCAAAAAGTGGTAGACTGCTGACAATTCTCGAAGGATAAGGAGTATGTGCTGTGCTTCACAGATTACTGAGAGGGGTTGTGCTAATCGTCGCGGTATGCGTGGGCTTCAGTACGATCTCGACCCGCGCCACTGCCACACCGAACGCCACTCCTGCCGCAGACTGCGATCCGGCAAAAGGGACATGTGTCTTCAAGCCACTGCCCGAACCAAAACCCGCCAGCTATAATCAGACCGCCATTACCAAGATCGATCTAGAAAAATACCCACTTGTACCGGAAATTACCGAACATGTGAAGCAGATCTATCAGGAAGGGCTGAAAAAAGGCAACAATATCCGTATCTTCTCGAAGATTGGCGACTGCATGACTGCCACGGACGACTTCATGAAGCCGTTTAGCACCACGAGCTATGTGCTAGGCGACTATGACTCGCTGGCAAAGGTTATCAAAGTGTTCGCCAAAGTTCCGGCGCGTGGCAGCGACTCAACCGTTGATTCGTTCGATAACCCCGGCTTGGCAGCCGTCAGCGGGTTTAACTCGGCGGGTGTGCTCGATTCTATTTGGTCAGATCCAAAATTCTGCAAAGCCGACGAATCGCCGTTAAGCTGTGAATACCGTCTCTCCAAACCGGGTATCGCCTTGATTATGTTTGGAACCAACGATCTCAAGTCGATACAGTCAGATCAGTTCAATTTTTATTTGCGGCGGGTCGTGGTGCAGACCGCGAACGCCGGAATTATCCCGATCTTGAGTACATTCCCAGTACAGCCCGGTTTCGAGAAAGAATCAGACCTGTTCAACCAGATCACGGTTCAAATCGCGCTGGACTATGATATTCCGCTGATGAACTTGTATGCTGCGCTCAAGCCCCTGCCTCATCAAGGGGTTGATCCGGTAAACACCACCCACATGACTAAACCTGATAATGGCAATGCGGGCGACCTGAGCAAAGATGGCTTACAATTTGGCTATAATGTCCATAATCTGCTGACGCTCCAGTCTTTGGAAGCAGTGCTCAAAGCGGTTGCGCCGGATCTGCTGGATAGTGCAACGCGCTGATCCCAGAAACTAATTTGCAAATTCACCCAACCCCGCGACAAAGATCGCGGGTTACGAAGGATAGGTATGTCCACCGAGCCACGTCCCAAACGCGCTACACTCTACGATGTGGCAGAACAATCTGGCGTTTCGTACCAAACCGTCTCAAGGGTTATTAACGAAAGCCCTCACGTTTCTAGCAACACCCGCCGTCGGGTTTTACAAGCGATTCGCGATCTTGACTACCAGCCGAACAAAGCGGCACAAGCGCTGGTCACTCGCCGCTCCTCGATGCTGGAACTGATTACATTCGGTGCAGCCTATTACGGCCCGACCCAAATGATGATCAGCGTCGAACGCGCGGCAAAAGCACTAGGCTACCGATTAATGTTCTCCAACATTGAGGATGCCAATCTCGACGAGGTGCAAAACGTTCTCGATAGTTTGAGCAGCCGACTTGTCGATGGGCTGATTATCATTACCCCTGTTCGGCGGCCTATCTACGATGACCTGACGCAAGCGTCACAAAATGTGCCGTTCATTCAGATTGGCGTTCAGGTTGGCGCAACAACACCCTCTGTCGTCATCGATCAGCATTATGGTAGCCAATTAGCAACCCAACATTTGATCGATCTAGGCCACCGCGAGATCGCAGAGATCAGCGGCCCGTTGTACTGGCACGATACTATCGATTGGTACGACGCAATGGCCCGTCACGAAAGCTGGCTGGCAACGCTAGCAGCGAACCAACTTGCCCCAAAAGCCAGTGTAACGGGAGACTGGTCTGCGGCAAGTGGCTACAGTGCCGCTCAGAGTCTCTTGCATAACGGCCTAACCTTTTCGGCGTTAGTGGTCGCTAACGACCAGATGGCACTCGGCGCGATGCGAGCGTTTCGGGAACATGGCCTCAGCGTCCCCGGTGATGTCTCGATTGTGGGCTTCGACGACATCCCCGAAGCGGCCTATTTTGAACCGCCGCTGACGACAGTTCGTCAGGATTTTGAGGCGTTGGGCAAGCACAGTGTCGAGTACCTTGTGGAAAAGATTAAGAACCCAGAAATGCCCTCATATCAACAGGTTTTATATCCAATCTTCGTAGAGCGCCAGAGTACTCGCGCCCTACGGTGAAAATGGGGATGAAAATGGGCAGCGCGCAGCGCTATGTTGCGTAGAACAGATCATCGCGAGTGCAACAATCGTTATAATTGATCCGATTGTTCAGGATCACGACTAGAAACCTTCGACATTGCTGCCTCGAATTTTTCACGGCTTGCGCGATCACCACGTTTAGCGAGGTAATCTTCGGTCATGAGGGCGGATATTTTCTCGGAAAGCGCCAATGCAATGAATTGATTGATAGATACATTTTCCTGTTTAGCCAGATCGCGCACGGCTTTGTGCAAAGAATCGGGTAAACGAAGGCTGATCGTCCTCATGGCAACACTCCTATGATCTGTAAAAATCACCTTTGAGGCAATTACTTTTTATCGATACCAAATCAGCACCCGTGAATTTCCTAAACTTCTATCCCCAGTTCGGATGAATTTGGAAGGTTTTCTAAATGACCTCTAACAACGGCGCAGCCACTTGAAAGGGATGGAATGGTTACGCCCTGAGGTATCCTTAAGCCTATACGTCTAGCGTTAGTATCAAGGGAGTAAAAGATGTCGCCTGGGCCAAGAGTTCCCGTCGTGGTTCTGGACGGATCATTGATTCCAACCTCAAAATCTCCCGTCATTGTCACTTCCTGACCCACTACCCACACTATGGGAGTTGCTGAAGGAATTGGTGTCACATTTTGTTTAATGACTGTCGCAACCATAGTAGATAGAAATAGAATGCCCAAAAGCACTATAAATAGGAAATATGATTATTTTTTGCTCATTTCGATGCCTCCCGAATTTTCTCAAGTTACTGCTACTCTACTCGACCATTGTAGCCCCATACCGACATATTTTAGCCGGAATTACCTTAATGCTCGGGACTGAGGGCAAAATATTGGATAAATTGTATAAAATGGTAGGGTAATAGACATAAAGGTTTTCTTTTAATTGACACGGATTTATAGCACCTGTTTGGAAGATGTCAGGTTTACGAGACCTACGGTAGAATTTTTGTGGTTTAGAAATCAATATCAATAAGGAAATTTTTTGTGAATCAAGTTACTGGTCAAATTAGTGATCGTGCATCAGAAGTTCAGTCAAAGCTCGAACAACTGCGAAAGCGTATGGCGGCTCGCCAACTCGATGCAGTGCTGCTCAATCAGATTCCGAATGCAGCTTGGATTACAGCGGGCGCGGCGACCTATGTCAACGAGGCCGCCGACGGTGGTGCATCCTCGATCCTCGTGACACCAGATCGGGCTTATGTGTTGACGGATACCATCGAGGGGCCGCGTCTACGCCAAGAGGAACATCTTGAGGATCTCGGCTTTGAGTTCGTGACCGATCCTTGGTTTGCGCGGGGCGAGGTGAGTAACGCGCTGACACAAGGCAAACGAGTCGGTCAGGATAGTGCTGCCGCCGCGGATGATGTCAGCCTCGATCTACGGGATCTACGCACTGTGTTTATGCCGCAGGAAATCGCCCGATTGCGGCGGATTGGGGCATTGGCCTCAGAAGTCGTCAATGAGGCGATTCGGGCGGTGCGCCCCGGCGATTCCGAATATAAGCTAGCGGCAGCATTGGCGGCAGGGAGCCGGGTGCGCGGCGGTACCGCCATTGTCAACCTGATCGCCAGCGATGATCGCATCTCGCAATTCCGCCACCCACTGCCCACCGCCAAAACGATTGAGCATTACGCGATGGCGGTGTTATGCCTGCGGATCGCCGGATTGGTGGTATCGGTGACACGTTTGGTTCACTTTGGCCCGCTGCCGCAAGTGCTGCGCGACAAGGCAATGGCAGTAGCCCGCGTAGACGCAAAGGTCATCACCGGGACACGCGCAGGGCGTACCTTCCATGATATGTTCGATCTCGCCAAGCGGAGCTATGAAGCGGAAGGCTATCCAGAAGCGATCAATGAGCATCATCAGGGCGGCAGTGCCGGGTACTCGCCGCGCGAGATCATCGCAGTGCCTAACGATATGACCCTGATCGAGAACAATCAAGCGTTTGCGTGGAATCCGTCGGTGAAAGGGTCAAAATCCGAGGATACGATTATTCTCACCGATAGCGGCGTGGAAGTTCTGACCACGACTCCGGGTTGGCCTATGTGGGATATTACCGTCGAAGGCGACACAGGCAGCCAGACGATCCAGCGTCCAGCAATTCTAGAAGCCTAGTTCAGCAAGATTGCCCTTACACACAGTGTTGTAGGGGCAACCGCTTGCTATCGTTTGATTTGCCCTCGCCACAGCCAGAACAGCAACCCTAACACAAGCACCACTAGACCAGCCGGAACAGCCGTTGGCATCTGTGTAGGCTGATCTATCTGATGTATGTGATCAATCGACTGTTCCGTTGACATCGGCTTTTTCCCGGTAAACAGCGGTTTGATCTTAAAGTGCCACAGCGCGATCAAGCCCATGCGACCTAGCAACGGACCATGTGAAGATACCCTGACTTTACTATGTCCATAGGTTCGGGCGGCATAATGGACGGGAACATCAAGCAGACGCAATCCTATCCATGCCGCCCCAAATAGCAGATCGAAGTCGCCAAACGGGTCAAAGTCACCGAACTGATCGCGGTTCGCCGCGATGCGCTCGTAATCGCGTTTGAACAAGACTTTTGTACCACATAAGGTATCCGTAATCTCTTGTCCAAGCAGCCAACTGAAACTGAGACTAAAAAATACGTTGCCCAACCGATTTAGTGGGCGCATCGCGCCCATTTGCTGCGAGTACACAAAACGAGTCCCGTTGGCAAATTGACCTTTGCCCGCTGCTAGTGCATTGTAGAAGCGGGGCAAGGCCTCCGGCGCAACCGAAATATCGCTATCCAAAATCATCAGAATATCGCCACTAGCGGCCTGAAAGCCCTTGCGAACGGCATCGCCTTTGCCCAATTTCAGCATCAGCGTCGGGGCCGCATCCTGAGTCACGGGGGGAACCTGTGGGATGAATTTAATGTCCCACTGGGGCGTACTGCGGATAACCCGCTGGATCTCCTCAACAGTTCCATCGGTGGAATTTCCATCGACAAAAACGAGTTCGGTATGGGTCCCCATGCGGGGCATCCGGTCAATCAGCGCTTGAATGTTGCCGGCTTCGTTGCGCGTCGGAATAACGACACTGACGGAATAATCATGGGTCGCTTGATCTTCTAGCGGACGGGCCACCAATACTGAAAGCAAAGTGAAGCGTCTGACGATTGGTGCGTAAGAAAGGCTGTTGATCACTGCGGCGATTACTGGAACCGCATAGGGCAGCAGTAAGCCGGGCTGCGTGTAAACCGTATCGTATCCCGCTATCTCAAGGAAATTTATCAAGGCTGTTGCTGAGATCCAGTTTTGTCGCACTTCCAGATCGCTGGCTTTCAGGTGCAAGCGTTCACCAAGCCGCAAGATCGGCTCCCAAAGCCAGTTCCATGTCGAGACGATAATACGAGTCCGACTGTGACTCAGTCCTTTGATTGTCTCAAGGAAGGTCTGAATATCTTCCAGATAGCCGAGCAGGTCTTCAATGATAATGAGATCAAACGGTTGATTTAATCGCTCGTCGGCGGGTAAGTGTTCCACGTCGGCACACAGCCAATCCAGATCTGGATAGCGTCGTGTAGCCTCTCGGATAGAGTCGGGGCTGAGATCGATGCCCAAACCGTAGGCGGGATTCAGCGCTGCCAAAAGCTGTCCAGTGCTGCATCCCAGTTCAAGCACCCGCGAGTCGGCATTCAGGAACGGCTTGCACACCCCCACGATCTGATCATGATACAGATGATTCTGAGCATACCAGTGTGGACGCTGCGGAGCCATACTGTTGAAATACTGTTGGATAATTTGTTTATTCATCATGCAAAAGCTACACCCTGATAGCGTGTGGGTTTCGAGTCTCCATGAAGTATGGTCGATTAGACAGGGTTGTCAACTCAGCAAAGCGTGCTGAACCCTATTTCCACTGTACCGCTAAAGTTGTCTCAAGGATCGTTGTATCAATCGTATCGATCAGCACCGAAGGCCGCGCAGGTTTTTCCAGATAGACAGCTCCGAGGTTAACAACTCGCGCCGTATCCTGCACACTCGAATACACGACAATCGGAATCTGGGTCGAGTCAACTAATTCTTGAAGAAAGTGCCAGCCAATATCTTCATTAGGCAGATGTAGATCCAGCAGTACAAGGCGCACTTCTTGTTCGCGTAAAATAACCCGCGCTTCGTCAGGCGCTGTGATAGCGATGGGTTCGTATCCAGCGCGGCTTAACAGGTGCTTGATCACCGTATGCACATTCTTATCATGATCAACCAGCAGTACGATCCCGGATCTTTTCTCGCCAAAGGTAATTTCGGCTTTGGGCAAGAAGACCGTGAACTTTGATCCATGCCCCGGTTCACTCTCCACAGTCAAAGTACCGCCATGTTCGATCACAAGATGCCGCGTAATCGCCAGTCCCAACCCTGTGCCAACAGACTTTTGCCCCGCCACTTGCTCAAACGGCTCGAAGATCAACGCATGATTCTCTTTAGCAATGCCCATGCCGTTGTCCCGTACAGTGATGAGGATACCCTCATCATCAGTATAGACACGCATATCAACCTTGCCCTGCTTCGTATATTTGAAGGCGTTGTCAAGCAAATTGATCAAGATTTGGCGAATACGCCGATCTTCCGCAAGAATAACGGGCAAAGCGTCGGGAAGCTCCATCGTGAACTCGATTTCGGGCCATCGTGAGCGCAACCCAGCGATCAGCGCTTCCAGATCTTCAATAATCGTCAACAGGTCGATAGGTTCATAGTAGACTTGCAGTGTACCCGATTCGATCTTGGCAATGTCGAGTACGTCGCTGATCACGGACAGCAAATGCTGCCCCGCCTTGTAGATTTGGCGGGCTTGCTCCTTAACCATTTCTGGCGGGAATGCCTCCAAGTCCTCCGCGATAATCTCGCTCAAGCCGATGACGCTGTTCAGCGGTGAGCGCAGTTCGTGGCTCATGTGCTGCAAAAATTGCATCTTCGCCATATTCGCTTCGTCTGAGGCTTTGGCAACGAGGACAAGCTGCGCGTTGCGAAACTTGAGGTCGGATTCCAACACGCGGCGCAGATCCTCTTGCTGGCGGCTTCCGGTGGCCTGTTCGAGAAAAATCTTACGGACGACCCGACAAATTTTCCAAATGCTGCTAATGCCCAGAAACAGGACATCGATCAGCACGATTAGGCGGCCGAGATCATTAAGTACCAGTTGAGTCGGGAATGGGGCAATGAGACTGATAATCATCAGCACGTATAAGCCCATCCCGGCAACAATATACAAACGTCGCCGGGGCAGGTTATAGAGTACCCCTAACAGCGGTGGCAGGATCGACTGAAGTGCAATTAGCGGCACGATGAGTCGCCCACCCACCAATACCAGCAGTAGCGTAAATGACACCAAAAGCATGATAATCACGGCTTCAACGCTTTGCTGGATTTTCTGCTGACGCAGCAAGCGTTCTACCTGAAACCGAAACAATCGCACAGCTAGCACCGTGAACAGCCCCACCGCCAACACGCCCCAGCTTTGTACCAGCAAGCTCCACACGACTAGCGAACCACCGACGAACAGGCTATCGGCGGTCATGCCGTTCAGCAGCATTTGGAGAGGAGCAAGGTGCGCTAGTTGGTTGGTCGAGCCATTATTTGTGGGCTGCATGGTTTGATGTCTTTGTACTGTCTCCACGCCTTCGCGTGATAAATTGCAATGATGGGGCGGTTATTCTGCTTCTCGGTTGGGTCGTGACCGCGATCGATTCTGCGGCACAGAAAAAATGATATGGTTGTATTCCCACAGCGCATTCGCAGCAGCTTCGAGCGGCGCGTTGACTTCACCCGTTTTTTGCAAGACTTCGCTAGCCAGAGTCATCACTTGGGTTAGGTAATGCAAGTCACCCGCCACCCGCCGATCAAGTGTCAGATCTTCGTCGGTCAACGAATCGGCATAGGTATGGATTGCCGCCTGTAAGCGCTGCCAGTGCTCCGAGAGGAACTTTCCGCTAATCGTAAAGCGAGATAGAAAACCATCTGCGTTTTCAGTCTCTTCGTAGATAATCGCCTGAGCAGCATAGACATCCATTTTTACTTCTCCTAAGGGTTGACCAATATATATTTTACTCGATACGATGCCCCTCACTGTATCAATATCCCATTAGGATAGACTCAAGTGAGATCATGTGCCTCAATTTCGGGCTGCAAATTGTAGAGGCTTGCTAACTCATCCTCAGGCGGCGACGTTCGCATCGGCACCATAATATGAAAGATACTGCCGGGCAGCTTTTTCTCGTCGTAGCCGGGGCTTTCCGCCCAGATACTCCCGCCATGTGCCTCAATTATCCCTTTAGCAATCGCCAAACCGAGGCCGGGGCCAGCACCGCGATATTTGATCTTGCCGCTGGAATGGCGGGCGACATTGGTCATTGACGAAAATTTATCGAAGATGCGCGGTAGATTTTCCAGCGGGATACCAATCCCAGTATCACTAATCGTTACATCGGTAAATCCCGGCAGATCGCGTGCCGAAATCGTCACCGATCCGCCATCGGGTGTGTACTTGACTGCATTCGAGATAACTTTCTGAAAGACCTGATGGAGCCGTTCGGGATCGCCATAAGTGAGCCGATCCTTGAGCGCCTCATATTTGATAATCAACTCAATATTGCGCTGGTGCATGGCCTCACCAAGATCAAACTCGACCATCTGGATTACACTGTGAATCCAAACGGGTTGGAAGTGCAGCGGCAGCATTCGCATATCAATTAAAGAGACATCGATCATGTCGTCGATAATCTCCTTGAGGCGGGCTGTACCGCCGGAAATCCCGCTAATCATTAAGGCGGCACGCGGCATTTCTGGCTCGTTGATGTCGCCGCGCAGCATATTCGTATAGCCTTCGATCAGTGTCAGCGGCGTTTTGAGTTCGTGAGCCGCCACCGCCAGAAAATCTGATTTGTTTTTGTCGAGTCGCTGGACATGAGTCTGCGCTTTGGCTAGTTCGCGCCGCATATCGTTGAGCAGCGCTTCGACTTCTAGCGAAGCGAGATAAGTTGCCGCGTCCGTAAAGATTTCTTCCGAGGCTAGCAACAGATCGACAGCTTCTGCGGGGGTAGCAAACTGGCAGATCTGGTGCCACGCCACGCGCTTGAGAGTCGCCAAAACGGGCAGCAAGCCAGTCGGTTCTTCATCGGTGGGCGCACTGCGAGCTTCTACCCAGTCAATTAGAATGGCGTGCAGCGGCACCATATTTTCGATGTCGGCGGTACGCGCCAAGGCCTCATAAAACGCGGCAATCGACTCTTCTACCGTCGCCCGTAAACTTTCGTCCGAGGCGAGTTCGGCAGAAGCAGCCTGAATCAGCGCGTCGCCATGTTCAATTATCCACTGTGCTAGATCGTCCAATTTCTTTCCTCACGATGTTTCTGCGGAGATGCAATACATCATACAGTAAATAGCGTTTCGCTCCGCAATAACCACTACGCTTTGATCCACGATGTCAAGGATTTTGTTGGTGTGTTAACTATAGTGCCGAGCTAATATCTATGCCAATAGCGCTTGATCGGGGTTCGTATCAGGGGAGTCACTACTCGATCATGAATGAATAAAAGGCTAATAAAGTCGGCTGCTAGAATAGTCTTTCCATACTATAAATACGTTACATTCTGGATATGGTTGTGACTCAAAATACAAACAGTGCTAAGAAATCTGTAAAATCGTCCTGTTGCGACAGGTGTGCCTCTACAAAGATAGGTTCGCCAACAGAGGGTTAAACTTTTTTATGGCTGACAAACGCGAACTGCTTAACCGAATCGAACGCATCCCAGCCGCGCCGGGTCAGTTATTCGTGCTGCGCGAATACAATTCCAGTGATGCTGCCTTTGAACCGCGCTGGTACGCCTTTGCAGCATTGCAAATCGCGCAACGGGGGTGTCGCTTTGTACGCTTGCATCGCGATCTTGAACAGCCATCTCAACTCGTGACCTTTGACCTCTGGCAGTCGCGGAGGGCACTCGTTACTGCGTTGCAAACCCTTCCCGATAAGCCCATAGTTTCTGGCGTAGCACATCAAACCTTTTTACGGCTAGCGCAGCATGTCTCTGGCTCCCGACAAAACGATAACGTAGCCAAAGTTGGACAGGTGGTCAGTTTGCGACACTTCTGGCTGAAAGTCGGCTCCGAACGTCAATTCGAGCGCCTGTGGACTGAATCCGCGAAGCATGAATCGCAGCAAGCGGGCTGTCTGCACAAGCGCCTGTATCGCGATCTGAACCTGCCGACGCACTATGTTAGCTATAGTCTATGGGCGAATCGTGCTGCCCCGGATGAAGCCGCCAGCCAACACGCTCACTACCAGAGCCAGCATACGCCCTATCCGCTAACGAGTCCGGTTCGCCGTGCCACGCTGGATGTGATCGCTACACTTGCACCGTAAGCGCCCAATGAATTAATCAAACATTTAGCCTTGAAAAGTCTCCTTTATCCCTTGCTTGTTGCTACAATTGACAGGGGCAATTCAAAAAGATAGGTCAAGTGAAAGGATTTTTGATGCGATCAGAGGATATAGAGTTTAAGAGCAATGGCGATCAAGCGTCCGGTTTCTTGGTACGTCCCGATTCGGATGATCCCGTACCGGGAGTCGTGGTCATTCAGGAATGGTGGGGACTCAATGCGCACATCCGCGATGTGACTACTCGCGTGGCGGCAGAGGGGTTTGTCGCGCTGGCTCCCGATCTGTATCATGGCAAAGTGGTTGCCGAGCCGAATGACGCTCAGAAAGCGTCGATGGAACTGGATCGTCCGCGTGCCATGCGAGAGATCGGCGGCGCAGCCGCGTATCTCAAAGCGCAACCGTATGTTGCCCCCAAGACCATTGGCATTATTGGCTTTTGCATGGGTGGCGGTATCGCCTTGTGGATTGCCGCACATAACCCCGATATTGGAGCCGCTGTCGCCTTCTATGGCGGTGGATCGCCAGAGGCATCCGCGTTCGCCAATTCCAAAGCCGCTATACTGAATATCAACGGCGAGCGCGATGTACGGGTCACGACCACAATCAAAGCGCTGGATGAAGATCTAAAGGCGTATTCGCTCGTCCATAAGATGATTGTGTATCCGGGCGGGGAACATGCGTTTTTCAACGATGCGCGTCCTGAGGTTTATAACCCGGAGGCATCCAAAGACGCTTGGCAGCAGGCGATAGGCTGGTTTCGCAAATATCTGGTGTAGGGTTACTGCCAGCGCCAGATCTGGATCGTAATCTCGCGGATGCGATCCAGCCGCGTATCGAGATCAGCATATTGTGCTTTCAGCCAGCGCTCGTAATCGTGTAGGCACTGCTCAAAAAGTTCAGCAGACGTTTTCCATCTATCAGCCTGCGCCGCAATCGTTTTAAGACTCTGGCGTGGGCTGAAGCTTTCTGACCAACGGCATATCTGAACCGTCTCGACAGAGGCTCCACTTTCACGCAGCGCCGTTTCAAAAGCCAGCCGTAGCCGTATCTGTGGCTCCTTTTGCTTAGCGATGGTATTGCGCTTCAGAATGATCTCCCAGCCAACGGTCATACTGTTGCTGATGTCACTGGCAACTTCGTAGTGAATGCCATTAATGTACAAGCCGTTAGGCTCAAGGACACGCCGTACCTCGGCAACCGTCTGGTGCGGATCGGTAATGGATTTGGCAGCGTTGATTGTGTAGACCCCGCCAAAACTTGCTGCCGCAAAAGGAAATGTTTCAGGTTGCCCTGTTACCTTCATAGAAAGGGGCGGGTGAGCCGGGTGCTGGCAAAGGTTCAAGCGAACGACTTGGATAGCCCGTGCTGCGAGAGCATATGCTATCTTTGGCTCCTGTACACCACTTTCGAGTATTGTGCCATGTTGAGGCAGCATAAAAGCCAGCGCCGCGGTCAGCGCGGCTGTCGCCGCTGGAGGCCAGCCAGCCGTTGTTGGTTCAGTAGCAAGCGTAGAAGTGTTATTCATGCCAAAGCAAACTCCGAATAATTACGCCAACTCTGAAAAAACGAGCCAACATCGGTAGATGTTGGCTCGGAAGGAGCAGCAAATTAAATAGTAGTGGTTACTTGGCAGGAGTGGCCATTGCATCAGGCGACATGCCACCCATGCTGAATGGGGCAGCATCTGCTGGAACTTCGACTGTTACAGGTTCGCCAACTTTGCTGACCTGAATATTGAAGTCAACAGTCGCGTCAACCGGGCCATCCATCTTCAACAGTTTGGCAGTCGAGTCGTCGATTTTCAGAACGATATTGAGACCAACACCGTGGAAGATTTTGTCGGAGGTGCCGACCAACCATGAAACCGCGAATGTGCTGTCCTTGAGCGCCGAGCCAGCTAAAGTAGCAACGGCTTCAACCTGCTGGTCATCCACAGGCGCACCTTTGGCTTGAGCAGCAAGGGCTTGCTTGAGCAGCGGACGCAGTTCGGGGGCCTTGGTCAACGCCACTGCATCCAGCGTGAAGGTAAATTGCTTGGTGGCCTGACCATCAACTTCGGGGCCATCTTTGGCTTCGGCCTTGATCACGCCGGGGGAAGCGAGTACGTCCATGAAACTCTTCATCAAAGCAGGATCGGAAGCAGCAGCACCTGCACCGCCGGTCATGCCAGACATACCGCCAGTAGCGGCGCTCAGCGGAACAAACTGCCATTTACCCTGAGTAAACATGGCACTATTGAAATAGGCATTGCCGCCTGTCACGCGCACTTCGACATCGCCCGCCATTGGGCTGCCGTTAGAGGTGACGTTCGCCTTGATGACATTCGAGAACAGCAGTGAACTCAGGCCAGCCGAGGGATTGGCAGCAGTGAATGACTTTGGATCGCCGCTGAAGCTGCCGGAACCTTCAACCTTAATATCGGCATCCTGAGCAGTGGCACCCGTCGTCTTGATTTTAGCGGCGAGGGTGTAATCCATTGCAAACGACGCGAACTTTGCCATATTGTCTGGGGCTAACGCGCCGTAGTACAACTGGCAGTCGGCATCAGCCAACCCATAACAATTTGTCCCTTGTGCGCGCGCCGAGAAAGCCGGAGTCGCCGCAATGACAGCAATAAGCAGCGCAATAGAAAAACGAATTATCGATTTCATGCAAATTCCTCCTAAAGGATAGAGTTCAGTAGAATGAAGACAAAGTTTTTGACATTTGGCCTTCATTGTCCACGTGTATTATCTTCGCACAAGATAAAGGTTCTGCCAAGACCATTTAAAGATTATATAGAGATTTTTGTAGGGTTTTTATCATGAATTAATGTGGCATTAAGGTTTGAGGGTGATCTGAGATTGCCGCTACACCCCCCGACCGCTATAATTTCTGGTATGTCAGATAAACTTTCAACGCCCGTTCCCAAACCCCCACACCCGAACCCACGTCACCGCCTCCAAGCTGACCGGAGTGGCGTATTGATCGCCGCCGGGATTATGGCAGGCGTGGGCTGGGTGCTGCTGTACCGACTGGTGACTGGCCCTGCACCATTGGCCTTTCCGCGCTGGCTGTTCTTCATTCTGCTGTATATTGCTGTCACGGGAACGGTGCTGCCCTTGATCTGGTATCTGAACCAGCGCTTTAGCCGCTACAGTCCAGTGACTGGGGGGATTTTGCTGCGGCAAGGGATGTGGTGCGGCCTTTTTGCGGTTACTGCGGCATGGCTGCAAACCTTGCGCGCCCTGAGCGTTGCCAGTGCATTTTTCCTAGCACTCGGCTTAGTCGTTATCGAGACCTTCTTGCGACTGCGCGAACGGACGCAATCGTTTGCAGATCGAGCCTCACGCGATGAGTGATAGTGACGATCATCGTGATCCTGATAGCAATAGTGGGAATGGCAGCCCGCTTCGCCAACTGCCCGCTATCAATAAACTGCTCCATGAACCCGGCGCGATTGATCTGATCGGTAGTTATGGGCGTGAAGCGACTCGCGATGCACTGCGGGTGGCACTGGATGCTGCTCGCCAATGGATTCGACAAGGCGGCACTGCGCCCAGCGCCAACGAACTGATTGCGGCGGCAGCGAGTTTGCTCCGCACGCGGCAGACTCCTACGTTGCGCGCTGTGATCAATGCCACTGGCGTGATCTTGCACACTAATCTGGGGCGTGCGCCACTCAGCGACTCTGCACAGCAGGCTATTCTAGCTGTCGCGAGCGGCTACAGCACCCTTGAATACGATCTCGAAGCGGGGTCACGCAGCAAACGCGATCACCACATCGAAGCGCAGATTGTGGCGATAACAGGTGCAGAAGCAGCGTTGGTCGTGAATAACTGTGCTGCCGCCGTGAACCTAATCCTCACGGTGTTGGGTCGGGATCGCGAAGTCATTATTTCGCGTGGGCAGTTGATCGAGATCGGTGGCGGCTTCCGAATGCCAGATGTCATGGCGCAAAGCGGCGTGCAGTTGGTCGAAGTCGGCACCACCAATCGCACCAACCTTGATGACTTCGCACGGGCGATCACGCCGCAGTCAGCGTTGTTTATGCACGTCCACGCCTCGAACTTCCAGCAAATCGGCTTCACTGAACAACCCGAATGGCGCGATCTCACGGCGTTGGCGCATACCCATAAACTGATGGCAGTTGCCGATCTGGGCAGCGGCGCACTGATTGATACCGCCCGCTATGGATTAAAGCACGAGCCAACCGTACAGGAATGTCTGAGCGCTGGCTTTGATGTCGTAGCGTTTAGTGGCGATAAACTGCTCGGCGGGCCGCAAGCCGGGATTATCGCCGGACGTGCTAGCTTGGTCGAACGGCTCAAGCGCCATCCGTTAGCCCGTGCCATGCGGATCGATAAACTGAGCCTCGCCGCCCTATACGCGACGCTTGACCATTACCGACGCGGCGATGCCCCGGCGCATATCCCGATCTGGCAAATGATCGCGCTGCAAGCTGATGTACTGCAAGCCCGCGCCGAAGGTTGGGCGCAGCGGGTCGGCGGCGATGTGATCACCAGCGACTCGACAGTCGGTGGCGGCAGCTTGCCCGGTGATACCTTGCCAACCTATGTATTGGCGTTGGATGTGCCGCAGCCCAACGAGTTCGCCGCACGACTGCGACAGGGCAGTACGCCTGTCATTACGCGCATCGTGCATAACCGCGTGCTGCTCGATCCACGTACTGTGCTGCTCGGTCAAGATCGCGATCTGATTCATACGCTGGAACATGCCCTAGCGGAATTGGGCGAGGACGTTCGGCGGTAAATGTGAAATGTATCGTATCTCCAAGAGGTATGTTTGTGGCATACTGCCTAGCGGAATTCTGCTCTACGTTTCCTGCATAATATAAATACGATTGGCAAATCCCATGATTAACAAAGCCTTCATTGAGGAACGCGGCAATAGACGGATGGAGCCGGAAATGCAGGATGTCTATGAGGAACTTCGCCAGCGGAATGTCCCAGTTGAACTTTTCACCCAGAAGCGAATTCTCAGAAGACAGCTATCACTTGCCAGAGACACGCTTGTAGTTGGCTACGTGCAAACAATGTTAACTACATTTCAACAACTAGGCATTCAAGCTCCGCCAACAAACGACTATCCAAGCGTCTTGCAACCTTTCTTTCATCGCCGCATCTGGGAAAGCACTGTCGCAACCCTCATTAGCTCAATCTACGATGGTAATGGGGCAGTCTTCGCCAAACCAAAAGGTCGAAAAAAGCGTTTCACCGGTCATGTGTTCAGGTATCCTGACGATCTTAGATTTATCGAAGGTGCATCGACCTCAACACCACTTTTCTGTGCCGAAGTTGTTGAGTGGTTAAGCGAATACCGGGTCTATGTTATACAAGGCAGTGTTGTCGGAATAAAACATTATGAGGGTGATCCTGCCATCATGATTGATGAACAAGTAGCTACCGAAGCAGTGCGACTCTTGGAGCAATCCACAGAAACTACAGCAGCCTACGCCCTAGACTTTGGAGTTATTGGCAGTGGTCTGACAGCCCTTATTGGATGGAACGATGGCTACTCGCTTGGATCTTATGAGCTGGACAGGAGTGTTTATACAGATCTCTTGATTACTCGCTGGTGCGAAATTACGGGATGTGAGACTTTAAATCCGTGATTTGCTGAAACTCTGGTCATGACACAACACCTAGAAGGATCTACCAATATTGTCCATCTCTCCGGCGAAATATCTTTTTGCTTCCAATGCACGCCACATGATCACGGGCTACGGCAATCAAACTAATCTGTTTGCGCCAATGATCAAACGCTCCGGGCGGGAGATCGCGATCTTTGCCTTTTATGGTCAGGAAGGCGCACCGACGGTTGATCAGGATGGGATTCTCACGCTGCCGAGAATGGAACAAGAGTTTGGCAACGATATTGTGCTGGGACACTACCAGTATGTAAAAGCCGATGTTGTGCTGTCGCTCATCGATCCGCGTGAACTCGATCCAGAGGTTTATGCCCAGATGAACTGGTGCGCTTGGTCGCCTATTGATAGTACGCCTGCTAGCCCTGCTAACCTGAGTTCGCTGCAAGCCGCCCGTTGGATCTGGGTGCTGTCAAAATTTGGTCAGGCTCAACTCCAAGCGGCTAACCTGAACTCAACGTATGTTCCACATGGGGTCGATGTCGATCTATTCCGACCCATAGATCGGGCAGCGGCACGCCACACCTTGAGCGAAGCGCTCCGCGTTGATTTAGACGGCAAGTTCATTGTTATGGTCAATGCCGCCAATCGCGACAGCCCCAGCCGCAAAGGCTTCTATGAAACGTTCGCCGCTTTCAAATTGTTTGCCGAATCTCATCCCGACGCGCTGTTGTATATGCACACTCGCCAGCAAAATTTCGGACGCGGTGAAGATCTGGCACAGGTCGCCGCGTTGGTAGGGCTAGATCCCACAAAGATCATCTATGCGCCGCAGTACGCATTAAAGGCAGGCTTCCTAACTCCGGACTATCTTAATGCCGCTTATAATGCGTGCGATGTCCTGTTCAGCACGTCGCACGCGGAAGGCTTCGGACTGCCACTCATTGAGGCCCAAGCGGCTGGTTGTCCGGTCGTCGTGACCGATAGCAGCGCAATGAGTGAACTCGTTTTCGCTGGAAAGAAGATCCGCGCTATGGCCTACATGCCGCAGGTCGGCTACACATGGCAGCGTCCAATTGTCGAGGAGGCTGCTGACCAATTAAGTTGGGCTTACGAAAATTGGCATAACGAAGGCTTACGCGCACAAGCCCGTGACGGCGCGTTGGCGTATGATTATCGGGTGGTCTTTAGTACCTATATGCTGCCCGCGCTAGAACAGATCGAAGCGGAGTTGGCATAGGCTCGGTAGCCAAAAGGTATTTGATCATCTGGGCGGATCGGGCAGGCCCGACCCCTACAAAATATAGATTGCCTGTAGGGGCCGTCGCCTGCGCGGCCTGCATTTTTGAAAATACCGACCCTTGACCCTAGCGCCACTGGAAAGCAGGTGCGCCAAGCATCAGTGCAAGGGTTTCGAGCAGTTCGGGTGGTCTCTTTGTCGCGGAAATGTCGGTAGTAGGATCGAGGTAAGTAGTGAAAACCTTTTGTTCCTGCGCCGTCATATCGCGCCCATACAGCAAATTTGCGTAGAAATTCAGCACGGCGGGAACTTTTGGTTCAACGCCGTTTTGCTGCAAGATCCTGTCGAGGTCGTAGCTTACGGCGGGTAGCACGTTGGTTACCATTTTTTGTGTCAGATTCCACCGTTCAAGCATATCGGTTTCCCAGCGTGCCGCAATGTCGGTGTAGCCTTCGGGCGTGGCATGGTTATGCGGCATGTGACCCATCGCTTGCAGTGTATCGAGTATACCGGGGTGAACAGCCTTAATGCGAGCGTACTTGCGGTTCAGGTAAGTCATGCTATTCAGTTTGTCCGCATCAATCGTCACCGCCAACGCCCGCATCATGGAGATCACGAATTCAAAAGGCCGCTTGAACTTGGGCGGCGCACTCGCAAACTCCGGCGACATAAAGATCGTGGTGAGAACTGTCGGAATATCGCCATCGCTTTTCAGGAACGTGTCGGCGGCAGCTTTCACAACCGTCTCCGGCGGGTCGTCCGAGATAAAACGTCGGCACAATTTCAGAGCAATAAAATGGGCGGTTGCTGGATGTGCCGCCAGAATGTCCAGCACCATCTCGCCGTCTTTGACTCCGCCACCCGCCGGGATAGTGTGGCCCAGCACCACTTTTTCACCGTCATCGTGATCCTTGCTAAAGAAGGCGAAGCCACCGCCTGACGAATGCAGGCGATATGAAAATGACCAGCCCGTAAAGCAGCGAGCCACTTCTTTCACGTCTTTTTCGGTGTAATTGCCGATAGTCAGCGTGTGCAGTTCAAGCAGTTCGCGGGCGTAATTCTCGTTGGGATGTTCTTTTTTGCTCTCAATGTTATCCAGATAAAACGACATAGCGGGGCTTTTGGCGGAAGCGTACAGCAGGTCACGGAACTTGCCAAAAGTGTTCCGACGGATCACGTTAGTATCATCATCTGTTTTGAGTACGCCGTCCCAGTCCTTGAAGTGCCAGATGCTAAAATGCTCTGACCAAAAGTTCGCCATGACCTCGAACAACTGACTTTTGCCCAAGGCCGAACGGATCACCGTTGTAGCATCCAACTCTCTGATCGCCCGGATGCCGTCAAGGATGTTCAGGGTCATCAAAGCGCTCACGTCCATTTTGAGCGTTACATATTTATCTAGCAGCGGAAACAGCAAACTCTGGTTATAGGCAACAATCGCGGGATCAAACTGTTCTTTGAGATACGTCTCAAAGCCCTTTTGCTTGAGGGCTTGTACATCGCCGGGGCGTGGGCCGTAGCCGAGCCGATTCAAAATGTGCCATTCCGGGTCGCGTTGTTGAGCAGTTTCGGTGAAGGCAGGCCAGCCAGTCGAGGGGTTAAAAGTCGTCCCGGCGGCTGCCACACCCAGTGTTTTCAAAAAGTCACGACGATTCATTGTTTACCCTTTCTGAGCAACCACGCACTTCACCGAAAAATTATATAGTAACCGCCCATAATTGCGAATGCCCGTCAGAACGGTTAAGCAGCACAGAGCATGAGTAACAAATCTCACAATGCTGCCCTACAATAATAAAAATTTCAACGTTTTCCCGCTCAACTTCTAAAAAACCTCTCTAATTTTGTGACAATCTGTTCCGTTGTGCGAAAGTTGTACTATACTGAACTCAATTCAATGATATTTATGGTAAGTAAGACAGCTTTTGCGAATGTAGTGTAGCTTTAATGTATTATTTATAGGGTATTAATAATACTTCGCTAAGATAAGCTAGGTTACTTTATGGGAGGCCACAATGTCTGAGCATTTCAAGAGTACAACCACTTCCAGCTTTGCCGGTGAAGATAGATTCCGCCATTGGTCACCTGCTTCACAGGCCTATGCCCCCGCGGATGTGCTGTTAAATTATATCCGTCAAGGTTGGCAGCTTGACAATCGCGCCGCCGTCGAGACATTCTTTTATGCGGGTTATCGGCGGGTTGATGTTTTCTATTTTACCCTGCGCGATGGCGATGTGATGGTCGAAATGCCCGTGCTGGCAAACCCCGCTGTCTCCCGTTTGATAGAACAAAATAAACTTACGGTGCTGCGGATAAACTCCATCCGCGAAGACATGGACTAGAGACACGTTCCGGCGTTCAAGCTCCCTGAACCGCCTGTCTGCGCTCCACGAACCGACGGATCGATCCGGGAAGTAAGGCTGCGATCCGTTCCAATTCCCATGTACTAAAGGGACGCAACACTAATAAAGTCGCCGGATAGACGATTATCGCCGCTGCCAGTGCCAGAATATTATTGATAGGCCACACGATCCACAATAGGCCGAACATAATTGCCGCCGCTGCTACTGATTTCCACAGCATCTCAATCCAAGGAACAGTTCCCAGCGACTTTCGCAGCAGGCGGTAGAACGCGACTTGCAAGACCACCTCAGACAGAATCGTGATGACGGCGGCGGCTTTGTAGCTGAACAGTGGAATAAACAGCAAGTTGGCAATGATATTGAAGCCCACGCCCATCACGAACGCCCAGCGCATCGGACGCTGTTGATCGAGCGCGATGAGTAGATAGTTGGTCAGGCTGTTAATCCAGCCAACGGGCGCAAACCAGATCATCAGTTGTAGGGCGATGGCTCCTTCGGGCAGAAAGCGCGTGCCGCCGAGTACCCCAATCAGCGCCGGGGCAATAAACGTTGTCACAACGGCGACAGGCAGCGCCAGACTGACCAGCAGCTTTACCGCAAAGTGATAGCTGCGTTGCAACCCCGCCTTATCCTCTTTGGCTTGCCGCGACATCAGCGGTAGCAGTGCCATTGTGAACAGGGATGGAATAATGCCGAGTGCGTCTAGCCATTTGTAGGCGGTGCTGTATTGGCCCACCACTTTGGGGCCTTTACTCGGTTCCAGCAGCGTGACATCGATCTTATAGAATAGCCCCGATAGCAGATTGTTGAGCATCAGAGGCCAGCTAGCATAGACCATGCCGCGAATGAGCGAACGATCCAGCGTGGCACGCGGCGCGGGGCTGTTAGTCGTAGTGGCGTGTTGGGCTAGGAGTCCGCGTGCCTGAATGCTGAGGATCGCCAACGTGATCAAGTTTAGTACAATGCTTACTCCGGCTAACCCGACCACTCCCCACCCAGCCAAGAGCGCCCCTAACCCAAAGACGGCTTTGAGGATCGCGCTGACTGTCGAAGTGGCGGCGGGAATCTCGGCTTTCTCGAAGGCATAGAACAGTGCCGTTAACCCATAGCTGATGCTGTTTGGCACAAGGCCAACATACAGCAATAGCAATGCCGCCACGCCGATTGGTTCAAGTGGCTGGGCAAGATGGGCTTGTTGTAGCAGCACTTGGATCAGCAGGAAGATCGCTAGTACAGGTACACCTGCCCCCGCTAGCAGCAGCCGCAAAATGCTGCTGTTGAGCAGATAACGCCCCGCCGAAGATCGATCCATTGAGACTTCGCGGGTGAGCAGTAAATTCAGGCCGAAGTTAGTTAGCGTATCGAACCAGCCAAAGACGACCACCGCATAGTAGTAGATCCCGGCATCGGCGGGGCCAAGCACGCGCAGCATAATGGCCGCAAACGCTAGATCGATACTGCGATTAAACAGATTGAGCACAATCGGCGCAATGCTGTTTTTGGCGATACGCCGTACACCGCTTGATTCGCCCGTACTCTCAACATAGAACATCTGCCACAGCCAGATGAGCAGCGCAAACAGCAGTACCACGCCCGACATAAACGTGATGAATGCACCAAGCTGGAACGATGGCGGCGAATAGCGAAAGCGGATCGTCCAGTTACCCCCTGGCAATTCTACGCTGCGAAAATTGCCTAGCGCGAGCTTGACGGGGATTTCTTTTTCAAATTCCTGATCTTCGGACTTGTCCTGCGGGCGAATGTAGGCTCGCCAGCCGGGGAAATACGAATCTGCCACAATCAGACACGATTGATTGTCTGAACCGCTGGCGTTAACCGTGACCTGATCGAAGCGTGACTCGGTGATCTGCGCTGGCGAAACGTTGTCCGTCTTGGCGGTAGTGCAGTCAGATTGATTTTGTACGATAAATGCACGCGGTAGGGCAGCCTTATTTTCGTAGATGCGAACCGCCTCATCCTGATAGACTTGCTGATACTGCGAATACTTGGCAGTATCGATGGCTTTTTCAGAGATGAGATATTTAACCGCAAGCTGATTCAAGGCCGCGCTGTTCTGGTAACTATCGAGACTATCGCCGTTCAATGGCGCGATCCGGTTATAGATCAACTGGCCTTGTGGCTGGATCTGACGCATGTACTCGACGTACTGCTTGGGAATCAGGCTATCGTAGCCTGCAATATCCTGCAAGCCACGCAGCCAACCGACATTGGCGTTCATTGTTTTGGTCGTTCCCGGCCATTCAAGGGCAGCAAACCGCCATTCCGTCGGGTTATGCTGCTTGAGCCATGTAATCGCAGGCGGCTCGAAGGCCAACCACTGCGGATCGGCAGCAGGATTGAAGCCCGCCGACGCAACTACCAGATCCAGAATCAGCGTGACCAGCGCCATCGCTTGCCAGATAGGGCGGCGACCTAACCAGCGCGGCAGATAGATCGGGCAGCGGCTGACGCGAATCACACAGCCACACGCGATCAGAAATAGGCCGAAGAACAGAATCGAACGGAACTCGACACTGTAGAAGGTTTCGACGTTGGGAAAAGCTGTGTCGGCTCCGGCGAGTTTATGCAGCAAGCTTTCCAGTGGGCCATGCAGTCGCTCGAAAAAGATCCGGCTCAGGAGCAAAAACCCCAGTACAGCAGTTCCGATCCCGACCAACCCGTAACCGATATTTTTAGCAAGCCGAAAAGTGAAGGACTCGGCTTGTGCTTGTCGCCAATACTGCGTCCCGAAAACCGACTCGCCACGCGCACGTTGCAAGGCTTCCGCGCCGAAACCTGCCAGCACAGCGAGGCATAGCGTCAGTGGGAATACCCATCGGAACGGCGAATGCAGTTGGTTAATCGCGGGCAAGCCATAGTACAACAGTGCATAAACAGGCGTACCAAACACGAACAACAGCGAGATCACCGACAAGGCCATCAAGATAGCACGATAGGGACCAACCGTTTCGATTTTAGCGTGCGGCGCTTTCTCGAAGCGTGCGTTGATCAGCGCAATTGCCGCGAGAACCAGTGTTAGTAGCCCTACATAGCACGCCGCTTCAACGTAGTTCTTGCGGACTTCCCAATAGGTATCCGTCACGCTAGAGCCATCGGGACGCTGCCATGCAAACGGGACTTGCTGCCCGCTGAACACATCAACGTAGTCGTGCTGGGCTGGACTGCCAAACACATTGGGCATCAGAAAAGCCAGCGCGTGACGTGGCGGGTAAGCGTAGCCTTGCACATCGGCAAAAGAAGCCGATCCCTCGCGAAAGTTGTGACTTGCCAGTTCAAACAGCGGTACGAATTGGATCGCGCCTACACCGAGTCCTAACACGACCAACAAGAGCAGCGAAACAGCGGGTTTGAATAGCTGCTGTCGCCAACGGCTACCCAAATCGCCGGAGCGCCACGACTGCCACAGCAACGCACCGAGGCGGCACGCCGACCAAAAGCCCATGACCAGCAGCGCATAGTAGGTAAATTCGACGTGACCCGCCAAAATCTCCATGCCCAAACCGATTGCGCCCAACGCCACCCAAGGCACGACAGTTGGCTTGCCGAACAGTGGGCGCTGCCGAATCGTATATTCAACCATCAGCAGCAAAAATGGGAACCACGCTGCCGCCGCGATGATCATCTGGAAGACCACGCTGGCAAGGAAGAATCCGCTTAACTGATAGGCAATGGCGGCAATCGTCGCGCCGAATCTGCCAATGCCCAACCCTCGCGCAAACAGGTACATCATCAGCCCCGCCAGCCAGATCTGGCTAACGGTGAACCAGCCATAGGCTTTTTCAAGCGGCATGACGTAATAGATCGCGCTGAACGGGTACATGGCGGAGTGTTGACCTGCCGCCAAAAAAGGTGTGCCTGCGAAGTTATACGGATTCCACAGGGGGATTTCATGGTTGGCAATACTCTCGCGAATGAACTGTTTCCATGCGAGATTTTCCAGCACCAGATCGGAGAGCAAGCTGTTATGGGGAATCGCGGGGACTCCCTGTTGTTCGCGATAGGCCGCCCACGGTTGGAATTGGTATAGATTATCGCCGGGAAGCAGTGTCCGACTGCCGAGCGTGACTTGCCAGAAAAAGGCCAGTGGCAGCAAAAACAACCCTGCAACGATGAGCAGATCTTTTAATAGCGAACGACGCATCAGTTAGATCCCGATCTTCGCGGTAGCTCGGTTAGCAGGCGTCAGTCCATGATGGAGATACCAGACTTGGAAGACACGCAGCGCTGCTTCGATCTGGATTTTGAGACCCATTTTGGAGGTGCCATATTTTCGATCTGCAAAGTAGATCGGCACTTCGGCAAAGGTATAGCCCAGTCGGTAGGCAATGTAAGTGATCTCAACCTGATAGATATAGCCGTTGGACTTGATGCGATCCAGATCGATGCCAATTAGGGTATTCCGCCGCCATGCCCGGAAGCCGCCCGTATTATCAGCAAAAGGCGTATTCAGGATCGTATGCACCCAGACAGCGTTTGCCCACCAACTCAAGAGCCGCCGCCCAATACCCCACTGCTCATCGAGTTTCCCGCCTTGGGTATAGCGTGAACCGATCACCGCATCATGATCTTTAATGGCTTCCATCATCTGTGGAATATATTTGGGATCGTGGGAATAGTCGGCATCCATTTGCAGGATCGTGTCTGCGCCGTTATCTAGCGCCCACTTGAAACCCTGCAAATAGGCGGTGCCGAGTCCCATCTTGCCACTGCGGTGCATAACATGCACACGCCCCGGCAATCGAACCGTCAGGTCATCGACAAGCTGGCCTGTGCCATCGGGCGAATTATCATCAACGATCAGCACTTCAATTCCCGGAACGGGCAGCGCCAACAGATCATCCACTAATTTAGGAATGTTCTCTGCTTCGTTAAAGGTGGGGACGACAACAACGACTTTGGGCATTCACCGCTCCGTATAACGCACTTATCGGCGGTTGACTATAGCGGCGGATTGCCAGATGGTCAAGCGGGGATTATGACTCGTCGGTGCCGCGTGTTCATTGGAAGTAGATTTTTCGCCCGTTTCAAGTTGGTACTTGACCTTGACGTGACGGCAATGTTGTAGACTGAAAACATTCTTTGAGAGGTATACAAAAAATGTTCCGAATTGGCGAATTTTCAAAAATTGCTCAGGTTTCAGGACGCTTGCTGCGGTACTACGATGCACTGGGGCTTTTCAAACCCACGCGGATCGACTTAGATACAGGGTACCGCTACTACAGTGCCAAACAGCTTCCCGAACTGAATCGCATTCTTGCCCTCAAAGAGCTTGGCTTGACGCTGGATCAGATCGCCCGCTTGATAGCAGGTCATATCGCGACGGATGAAATTCGTGGAATGCTGGTGATGAAGAAAGCGGAGATCGAGCAAACGCTGCGCGAGGAATTGACCCGCATCCACTATATCGAGTCACGCATCAACCAGATCGATGATGAGGGTCAACTGCAAGATTATGAGGTGGTTCTGAAATCTGTCCCTGTCCAAAGGCTTATCGCTGCGCGGGAACCGTCTACGACGCTCTCCGCGTGTCGCACGCTGGTCCAAGAGATAGGCCGATTCCTTCCGGCGCGAATTGGCGGAAAGGCGCTTAGTCATTTCGCGATGATTTTTCACTCAGACCTATGGGATTCAGACGGCTTGGACGTGGAGCTTGGCTTCCTTCTGAATAGCAATCTGAATAGCGATATGGACATGGAATTGGCACTGCCTAATGGAAAGATGATGCGCGTCCAAGAACTCCCTGCAGTTGAAACGATGGCAACGACTATGCACTTGGGCATCCCTGAATCGGGTCATCGTAGTTATGCGGTGCTAGGACGGTGGGCAGAAGCCAACGGCTATCACTTTGTGAGTCCGTCGCGTGAAATTTTCATTCAGCCTCCTTATTCCAGTGCGGAAGACGAAATGGTTGTTGAAATCCAGTTACCCGTTAAGAAGACCCCGGAACAGGATTAATTCCAAAAGGACAGGTATCGCATGATAAACCATACAGATCATAAGCTGGGCACGATGAAAGAATACACGGTTTCCCTTCCCAATGGCCTTCGAGTGCGGACTCTGGATGACGGCAATGGGCCAATCCTGCTGCTTTTACATGGTAATCCAGATAATGCTGATGAATGGAAGCCTCTGATTGAACTATTGAGAGATAACTTTCGATGTATTGCGCCGGATCTCCCCGGCTATGGACGACAAGATTCCACCTACCCATTACCAGCAAGCTATGATTACTCTCGCGAAGTGCAAATCTCATTTGTCGATGATCTCTTGGCACAGCTAAATATTCCGGGCAAGATCACATTGGTGGTACATGACATTGGCGGGATCATGGGCGTTCCGTGGGCCGCACGGCATGTGGACAAACTTGATGCGATGATCTATACGAACACTGTTGTGTTTCCGAAACACAAATGGTTCAACTTGGCTTATCGGTGGGGGAATGACAGTTCAACGGGTCGCCCCATCGCGAATTTATCGATGGCTGCGCTCGGCTGGTTTCAAGGTGCGTTATTCAGAAGGATCTTTTCAAGACAAAACCCGCAATTGCCGACGCTCGAATTGGATCGATTCGTCACGGATTTTGCCTTAAACCCTATTGCCCAACAGACCTCCCTTTGTGAATTTCGGCAGATCACGAAGTTCAGTTTTTTTGATGGCTATGATGTCTTTCTAAAAACTATCTCAGACTCTGTGCCAACGGTGGCACTCTGGGGCGAAGGCGATCCCTACATTCCAACGCATTCGCCGGAAGAACTTCTTGCCCAAAAAACGATTGTCTTGCCAAAGGTCGGTCATTGGGTACCGATTATTGCAGCAGATGTCTTAGCTCAAAACATCCGAGCCGTTTTTAGT
>JBDTVG010000180.1:0-7955 GCA_040007395.1 Chloroflexota bacterium | reverse complement strand
CGGAACGCTTGTGCTTCAAGTGATTGCCTACCGGGGCAATCTTGCTAGCGATCCAGTGGCAATCACTGTGAATGTGAAAGATCAAGCAGCACAAGTGACCGCGACTGTCGCTGCGCCGGCTGGCCCGACTGCGCCAGTCTATACTGATCCGACATGTCGGGCGCGGGTCGATGTGAACGGCTTAAACTTCCGTCAGGGGCCGGGTCAAAACTACCCGCCGCTGTCGGTGTTAGGCTTGGGAACCACCGTGATTGTGACAGGCCGCACGACAGACCTGACGTGGTGGCAAGGTCGAATTGGCAGTACATTGGGTTGGATGAGTGCCAGTTTTATCACGCTGTTTGGCAGTTTGTGTAATGTGGTTCCAGTGGCGCAAGCTCCCGCTTCACCGGTACCTTCGGCAACCATCGGCAATACGCCAGCCGCAACGGTGATTTCTGCGACGACTGCATCTGGATTGCCCAATCTGGTCGTAACGAATATAGAGGGGCCTGTCTCAATTATCTTGGATGTGAACAACACGAAAACGGCAACTTACAAAGTTACTGTCACGAATAACGGCTCTATCGCTGCTGGCGCGTTTAATGCCGGGATGGTGTTGCCCGATGGAACGTTGCGCGACATCGGCGCGGTAGCTGGATTAGCTCCCGGTCAGCAGGCAGTTTTCCAAACAGACATTACTTTTAGCGTACCGGGATCGGCTCGGATCACGGCACTGGCAGACATTAATCAGGTTGTAACCGAAAGCAATGAATCGGATAACCTGCGAAATTACGATGTCGTGCTGATCAAGCCAACGCCCGTCCAGCAAGCGATTACACCGACACCGTAACAGGCTAGAAACCTAACTATCGAGGCAAAACTTTGTGGCGATAAACCGATGTCTGGTGGCGTTAACACTGATGGTGGGTTCGGCAGTGGCCTGTAATGCACCCTTTGTTACAGGCAGCAACACGCCCGTGCCGCCAGTCGTTGCGACTAGCACAGCAGCCAATACATCTACACCCAAAGTGGTTATCGAAGCACCGGGCAGCGGTACCCAAGCGGTGATCAAACAGCCGATAACGGTGCGGGTTCATGCTACCGATGAAATTGGCATCACACGGGTCGAAATGCGCGAGTCGGGACGGGTGGTCGTTAGCCAACCTTCGCCTGACCCGAACCCCGACTTTACGGCACTGTTGCAGTACCGTCCGAGTAACACTGGCTCGATCACGTTAGAAGTGGTGGCCTATCGTCAGAGTGTCGCCAGCGCCCCAACGACAGTTATGGTCGATGTGGTCGGCAGCGTGAACGATCTGAAAAATCCGGCCTCGCTTGATCCAACACTAGGAGTCGCGGCGGGCGCAATTTGCACTGTACGAGTTAGCGTGAGTGGGTTAAACTTACGGACCGGTCCGGGTACCAATTTCCGCGTCATGACAAGGCTAAACGTGGGCGATGAATTGACGGTTATCGGGCGCAACGCCGATTCGTCGTGGTATCAAGGCAAACGCAGTACTAGCACAGGATGGGTGAGTGCTGGTTATGTGACAACCGATGGCGATTGCAGTAAAGCACCCGAAACAACACCCTCACCATAAGCGTATACATTATCACACACGAAGGTTTACAGGATAACACTATGTCGATCATCCCCGGATTGATGCCATACGAAGCGCCCGAAGGGCGTAATGACGAAATGTTAGAGATGATCTATCACATGATTCAGGAGGCGAACCAGATCCATATCGATGTACTGGTTGCCAGCGCCTTGAGCAATCCAAAGGTGTTCGACGATTATAACCGCCTGTCTCAGCTTGATGAGCAGATCGAAAGCCTCGCGAAGATCCGCAGTGTGAATAAGCAGCGCTTCCAACTGCATCATTATCGCCAGTAGCCTGTATTTCACCTGACCTCAATTGCCCCTCTGCCGACAGAGGGGCAATTCCCCCGAAGTGCCAACCTCCTCTTTCTTCAAACCAAATTTTTCTGCGAAGCTGATATAATTTAGATTGGCTTGTTCGCAAACAACCCACTTCTGTAAGCAAATTTTGTAGCGCAATCTTTGGGAAACATAGCCGAGGTAGCCGTTTTGATCATACGAATTTTGCTGCGCTTACTCCTCATTGTCCTCATCGTTGCCGTTGGCTTCGCTGGCTACACGTACCTTACTCATTCTGTGATCTACCCCGAAGCGCAAGCAATTCTCAAGATGCAGTCGGGCAGTGCTGTCGTCATCCATACGCTTAGTGGGAAGGAAGATTCAGTCGCGGCAGGAAAACAAGCCGTGATCAGCGCCAAAGATTCGATCCGAGTGGACGGCATGGGAACGTTATTCTTTGCCGGGGCGCAAACGGATATTATGCCGGAGACTGAGCTTGAAATCAGGCGCTACAATGCCTATGGTGACGAGGCACAAATTGACCTGCTCCTTAAAGTCGGGCAGATTCTTCAACGCCTCTCCTCTTATACCAGCCGCTATTCGTTTTACTCAATCAACAGCGGCTTAGGCTCGATGACTATGCGTGGTGGTGAGTTCGCCGCCTACGTAAGCAGCAATGGCATCACGCAGTTTGCCAGCGTAACTGGTGCAGCAGCAGTCACCGACTATAAGGAACATTCAGTTAGCCTGAACAGCGGCGAAGGCACCTTGATTGCAGCAGGCGAAGCTCCAATCCCGCCAACCGCTTGGAGTACCGTGAGCGTTCCTGTATATGGCCCTGACGGTGCGCCCGTTGCCTTACCTGTTTTATTCACCAACGAAACGAGTGGCGATACTTATCATTTTGTCTCAAACCATCTATATCTTTTTCCGCCGGGCAGCTACACCCTAAAGGTTGTCGCCCTGACATCCTACGAACTCAAAAATCTAAAACTCACCCCCGGCGTACTCAACGAATGGCCGTTTACCTTGAGCGAAGTAACCTTTAAACTGGACGACCAAATTGGCACAGCGCTAACCAAGCAGGGGCTGATTCTCCGCAGCCCTGACGCGCAGAACATCAATATCCTGCCCGATAAACCCTTGCTAGTCTTACCCGGTAACTATAATGATGACGATCATATTATGGCTTCGAAGGAAAGCAAACCAGAGGCCATGCAGCCCATCAACTTTAGTGTAGAGCCGGGACAGCGTATCACACTGCCCCTGCAAAATAGTCTGTTTGGCGGGGGTACCATTCGGGTTCTGCTGAGCAATCCTGATGGTTCAACGCCGCCCTCTGTAGAAGTTCGAGTCTTCACACCCGACAATGAAACTACTCCCGTTGCGGTTTTTAACAGCGATGAGCCATCGCCGCTGCTGGCAGCAGGGGACTATATCGTTAGTGTGCGAACCAAGATAGCGGGTCGCTATCCAGTGAACGTTCCGCCCGACTTGCGGCCCGATCATTTTGCGCCAGTGAAAGTTGAATTGGGCTATCTCGCTATTAACTATCTCGATGCACAGGGAACGCCTAGTCCGCGCAACCCGACCGTCTATATTGCCCTCACCAGTGAAATGGATCGGCAGGGGTTAACCATTGACCAGATGCGCCAGCAAACGCCATACGGTCTGGGTCTGGATCTCGCAACTGCTAATCGACTGTTGGTACCTGTTGGAGCCTACACTGTCTTAATCAAAGATCGTGCAGACGTAGGGCCAGAGACTGTAGAAGTTAAGGCAGGTGAGGTCGAACCGGTCACTTTACACGCTCCTACGCAATAACCGCTCGCAAAAACGGCGGGCTACTCCTCACCGATTCGCAGCGAACGCGAGATTGAGAGCTGCCGGACGACCAGCAGCGCCGAGAGCAACACAAGCGCCAACACTACAAAGATCACCACGCCATATTGCAACAGCGCCGCCGTTTCCACCTGAATAATAAATGGCGGCGTGATGTTCTGACTGCTAGCATTCTGCGCCAGCTTTGGCACCACCTGATTGCTCAGCACTGCACCCAAGATCGCCCCTAGCCCCACACCCAATACAATCACAAATAGCTGCTCAAAGGCCAATTGGCGCAGCAGTCGAAATGTAGAGAGGCCAAGCGCCCGCAGCACCCCGAATTCGCCGCGCCGCGCTACTGCGGTTAGGGTCGAATAAGTGAGCAAGCCGACTACACTCAACGACATAGCAATCACGAACGCTAAGAACATCAAGCCGAGCAGCCCCAAACTCAGCGGATCGGTTTGCAAGTTGGAGAGTTCGCTGTTTAGGGTTTGTACATTGACCAATGCGGCACTTGAATCAGCAGGGCGCAGCTTTTGCAGGATCACATTGCTATCTACACCCGGCGCAGTCTTGAGCCAGACCTCATCGGCATACAATGCGGCGCTGGGTCGGCGGTTCAAGGTGTACAACAGCGCATCACGATCTGTGATGGCAAACGGATGATTCTTGTCATCGCTAATCCACCGTCGATCTTGAAGTATGGCATCATAGAGCGTTGGATAATATTGCTGCCCACTCACGACCGTAAAAGTGACGGGCTGCTGTTCCAGCGATAACACATTGACTGTCTGACCCGCTTGCAAACGAAGCTGCGCCGCCAAACTGTTGCTGACCACCACTGGCACACTCGGAATGGTCGGATAGTTGAGCAGTGCGCCGACAGTAGCCAATTCGGCATTCTGATCCCACTGAGCAGTAATGCCTTGCCCGTGTCGTGCATCAGCGAAGCCTGTATTAATAGTGCCCACGCTGGTTGCGCCGCTGTCATAGTCGAACTGCCAATCGGTGCGATTGAATAGATCTAGCGGTTGGGCTTTACCAGAAGAGTCGCTAGCCGTTAAGCCCGCCAGCGTCAGTTCCAGATCGCGCTCTCCGGTCTGGACTCGCCCACTATGCTGCCAATACAGCGACACCAAGCGTACTGGTCCGACAGGTTGATAGGCTAATGTCGAAAGATCGGCTTCGAGGTACGCCCACCCATCCGTGCTGAACGCGCCACCGCCTGTCAACCCCGGAGACTGTTGGCCTGTGCTGGCATACTCGACTTCGGTCACTTTGAACGGCACACGCAGCCATGTTCCCGCGCCATCCAGCAACCGCGCAAAAATCGTTGTGCGCTGCCGCAGCCGATCTAGATCGGGACGGCGCACGGCAAATGCCCCTCTAACGGTAAAGTCTGCCCACAGGTTGATCTTCTGTGGAACCAGTGGCAGTACAGCACCACGTTCGGGTAGAGCGATGGGTTGACCGGGCGGGCGTGGGGTTTTCACCGTCCCAAGATCAGACCGCCAATAATACATCTGCCCGAATTTGTCAGAATCGAGGGCGAGCAGTTCGGTAAAAATAGCGGGCTTGTTGGGATCGCTCTGGAAGTTGACGTTGGGTTGTCGCCATGTCAAGGTCGCTGCCGTGACACCGGGGATCTGTTCATAGCTGGATTCGGGTCGGGCGTGCGCCGCGTTCAAGCGCAAGTCGCGCTCATTGAAGCGTAGATCCGTTCCGATCTTATACTGCGCCTGATCGCTCTGGCTGCGACTGACGGTGGCGCGAAAGCTGGTCGCAAACCAGCCAATGCCAATCGCTAGCGCCAGCAAAAACGTGATGCGCCCATAGTGGATCGGTTCGCGGCTCAATTGCCATGTGGCGAGTGTCCCCATCAGGCCGCGCCCCGCTGAAAGGAACCGCGCCCCCGCTGCCGCGATGACCGGAAACAATCGCAACAAAATACTTCCCAGTCCCAGAAACAACAGTGCCGGAGCGAGTAGCAAAAAGGGATCAGTCGTGCGTCCGCCCGCTGTCGTGGTGAACAACGGCGTATTGCGCCCTGCCAAGCGCCACAACGCCGCAATGCCCACGATGACCAGAATCACGTCGAGGTAGTAGCGCTCCCACCACGGCTGGCGATCACTGCGCGTCGTGGTACCGCCCGATGTGATCAATGGCAGATTCAGTACAGGACGCAGTGTCAACATCAGCACAATGAAAGCGACACTCGCCGCGAGGGCAGCATAGAGGAAAACTGCTGGGGTTAAAGTCAACGGCAAGCCGCTGTAATTGGCAAAGAACGGCGTAACCGCAATTAACAACTGCTGCGCCAGCACAGGTGCGAGGAGTGCCGCTAGCGTACAGATAATCAGCGCTTCGATGCCACGAATAGCGACGATCTGTCGGTTGGTTGCGCCCCGACTTTGCAGCATAGCGATCTCGCGGCGTTCGCTGCGCCGCACGAGTGCCGCTGTCACGAGCAAAAAGAAAATTACCAACGCGCCGACTTGCAGCAGCAGCAGCCCAAACGGCGCATCCAGCGATCTCACGCTTTGCTCGTAGGCTAGCATCGCGCCTGTATCGCTATTTGTGCCGCCTTGTGACTGCCAGTGGATCAAGCCCGTGCTGTAGTTATATTGCAAATCTGCTTGTAGGCGACGCGAGAATACACTCACCAGTTCGCCCTGAAAATCAAAGAGGGCTTGTCGCGCTTTGGGGCTGACGGCAAAGGGCAAACGGCGATGATCGAACAGCACCCGCCAGCCGATGCGGGTTGGCGTATCCGGCACAAAACTCAAGGCGACGCGCTCAAAACTGGCACGGGTCGTTAACACCGGATATTCGGCTTTGAAGTTGCCGTTGGAAGCAGTCAGGCGCAGCGGCGAAGGAGCCATAAAATAGGCACGTTGCAAGGGGCTGAGTGGTTCCGGCAAACTGGAGATACCCACCACTCGCGCCCGAATATTCTTACTAGTAGGCCAGCCCCCTTTGGGGCCACCTTGATCCAACAGCAAAATATCGTTAACGCTGATGCCAAGCGTGCGTTGCGCTTCAAATGGTACGACGATCTCAATATCGGCCTCAATATCGACATCGGGTGTGCTGTTGTCGGTGGGCAAGCGCCCCGCCACCAAATTTACCGCCTGTTGCCAACCGTCGTAATAGGCGACAAACGCCCGCGTAGTCGGATCGGGGATAACGGGGTCGGTTCCGGCTTCGGCAGGCAGCGCGGGCGGATCGATGGCAAGGGCGCTGGTTTCGCCAAAGAACACCACCTGATCTACCCAACCGGGGAGCTTTTGCCCAAGTTGGCGATCCGTAATATCGCGGAACTGCTTGTCGTAGCTTGAAATACTGTCGGTAAAATTGGGGGTCTGCGCGGCGATCAAACTGAGGTTAGCGTTGGCGTTGACTTGTTCTGGTGGCAATTGGTTGAAGCGTTCGACCATGCCGACCTGAGCAACGGCTGTGGTGTAGAGTGGCACCAACGCGCCCACAGCAGCACTCAACAAGACCCCGGCGATGATCGTCAGCAGCGAACGCCACTGCGATACCAGACGTTGCAGGGCCAAATCGGCGGCCCAACCAATCGGCAGTTTACGGATCAGAGTGCGGAACATGCCGGGGAATGTACTCTATTTTTGGCCTGCGGCGGCGATTAACTGTGGATCATGATCATGGACTCAACAAAAAGCCGGGCTACAGCTTCTATCTGGATGGCATTTCTTCGTCTTCGTCTGGGCCACCCGCACCGCGTTTCTTGAAGCGGTAGGTGATACGCCCGCGTTTCAGGTCATATTCGCTGAGTTCAACGCGAACGCGATCCCCAAGCAGGATGCGGATGTAATATTTACGCATCTTGCCCGAAAGGTAAGCCATCACCTGATGACCGTTATCGAGCGCTACAGTAAACGTGGCATTTGGCAGTGCTTCGATGACATTGCCTTCCACTTCGATCTTGCTATCTTCTTGCTTCGGCATACTGCTCCTTGATATGTACATGGCGAGAAACTTGTATTTCTCGCCATGCAACCTTCAAATAACAAACTATCTCATTGGGGGTCGCTGCTTACGGCGGGCGCGACGGATCGCTTTCTTCTTCTGGATGCGGCGCAGTTCGCTCTTGGAAACATGCCAGCGCTTGCGACGTACCGTGCTGAGAATGCCGCTCTTGGCGACCTGCTTGCGGAAGCGCTTCAGAAGCTGCTCCTGCGATTCGTTCGGACGAAGTATAACGGATGCCATTGCTTGTTCACCCCCTTTCCTTTGTTTGGTT
>JBDTVG010000179.1:0-61566 GCA_040007395.1 Chloroflexota bacterium | reverse complement strand
CATTCTGTTCGCGTTCTTCAAACGTACTGAGCCAGTGGCTTGGGCGATTATTGACCACTGGTTTGCCCTGATCATCCAAGCCATCGTAATTGCGCTGTTGCAAGCACTGGTCGTTGCCCTTTATATCGCCGCTGCCAATACAGGTAGTGCGCTCATTACGTTAGGAGTCTCCGTCGTAGGCCTACTCGTCATGGGCATCTTGCTCATTTCGGGCCTCAAGGCAGTTTGGAACGCCTTCAATCGGCTGTTTGAGGCTTTTGGCAATGCCACAGGCAATGTTATTGTTTCACCGGGGACGATGGCGGGTGCCTCGGCAAATCTGGCGCTTGCCGCTGGCGGCGCCATGGTCGGTAGTGTAGCCCTGTTAGGAACGGGCATAGCGGATGGTGTAGGAGGATTAACCGGTGGCTACAGCGCTCTAGCAAATGGCAGTACTTGGGCGCAAGCCGCAGGTGTGGCTATGGGCGGCACCAAAGCATTAGATGGCGCGGCCTACGTCTTGACGCGCTTACCTGGTTTACGTGAAACCTCGTTGGGGGAAGCCGCCAATCAGTACATCGAAGGGGCTTCCGTCAAGGCGGTTGGCGAAAGCATCACTAGCGCCGTACCGCTCACGGGCAGTGTCGTTAAGCGACTCGCGGGGCCATCCGTAGGATCTGCCCTGTTGACTGATCGTAATCCGCAACATGAAGAGGCCTATCTCGACGAAGCCGGAAATCAGTATTGGCGGCGATCCATGCTGCGTCCCAACATCGGCCAACTGATGGAAAATGCTCTGGTGGGGCCAACTTGGGAATCTGGCACCGCAGCCAAGAGTGGGCAAGGCGGTTCACCACTGCGGGGTGAGGCTGGAGATGCCTTTCGGCGTGGAGATGCCCCCATTGATAAGCTATCTGGCTGGGGGGTGGACGAAAAGTTCACGCCAGTACAGTCATCAATAAATGAGGGGCATCCCAATAACAACAGTCTACCCTTGAACAACGACGGCAATCTGGACGAAACCATTCAGCAGGATATGCAGCGCACGCTAGCCGCCAACAGCAACGCTAACCAATCAGAGGGCAGTGATGGTTCTGGCAAAGCGATAGAAGGAGCCGCCACTCGGCTTGAAGCGACTGCCATGAGAGCGGGTGACGCATTGACGCGATCTGCTGAATTACTGAGCCGTTCAGTACAGGCAGCAGATACTCAAAAACGGTTTGAACAGGTGGAAGGCCGCCTGACTCAAAATGGCTCCAACAATGTGGGACTGGTCATGAGCAAAGCCATTGACAGCCTGCAACAAGAGAATGCGGCAACGGGTCGCATTGGCACGGATAATACAGGTATCTCCGCCGCCATGGCGGGTGCGCTGGATCTCACCCCTGTGCTGCGTAACGGTAAAACGATTGATCCTATCGAGCGGGATGTGCCACGGTTCCAGATGTTTGCGGATCAGGCGCTAACCATGGGACTGTCTGGCAAAGCGGTGGAACATATCATTCAAGAGGTAAAAAGCAATCCTGACGGTAAACTGTCTCCTGAGAGCCGCGACAGTCTCATTCATCATCAACATGAGGTACGGGGTCAGTCCTGGCAGGACAGCCTCGCCAGCACCCAGCGGCTTGAACACACAGCGCGAATGCTGCCCAGCGATATTTCGGCTTATGGGAGTCGGCAAGTTCCAGTCAATACAGCGACTGAAATGCCAGTTACTGGCAAGGAAGGCTACCGCGAATGAGTACACTAACCCCAGTTACCAAGCCAGACGGACTCACCTATTATTCTATTGAAGCCCTACGCCACCTGTCGCTAGCTGAAGTTGAGGCCCTTTGGGAAGGGGTTCCCACGGAACGCCAGCGACAGTATCGAGCGATTTATGAGCGGTTTATTCACAGCGAAGGGGTCGTTGGCTCAGACGCGATGGAGTTAAAAGCGGTCAACCAGATCATCGACCAATACTATGTACAGGAACATATGGTACCCGTTCTGCCTAACGGCGAAATCTGGGTTCGGGTGCCCAAGCAGGTACGCGACGCGGCAGCGGCTAACGCTGAGGTGGTACGACCTGCCCTTGAAGTGGACGTGCCTCAAACAAAAAAGCGCCCTATGGTTACCTTATTCATGCTGGGATTAAGTCTGCTGGTTTTTGGGTTTATCTTCATCAACACCTCACGTAACAAAGGTCAAGCCGTCTTAAAGGGGACAGCAATACAGAAGCCAACGATAACCGCCATCTTCAGCCCAACGCCAACGCCATTGGCATTCGATGCCCAAGATAGCATTATTCAGGGCGGCGACACAAGCAGTCGAAGTTCAACAGTTTTTCCAGTCAATTTGCGTGTGATTCAGGACACTGAAAAACAGCCGCGTGTTTTTATTGTCCAGCGGAAAATCATCCAAACGACTGAATGGAACTACGCTGAGAATCCGGATACCGTCTCCTATCTATCCGGCTTGATTATCCGACCTGTAGTGGGTATCCCTTGGTCACCGGAAAACGCAACACTCTTCGAGAAAATGACCAACGGCACCACTTTTGTTTTGCAAATGAATACCGGAACTTCGCAGCGCTTCGCGTTTGAGTCCCGGAACGTCGTCAACCGGAGCGATACCAGTTTATTCCAACAGAGTGGTCCGGGGCTGGTTCTCACGCTCATTGGTGAGCATGATCCCGATACAAATGAACCCACCTCGAACCGGATGGTCGTTATCGCCAAGTATCTAGCCGATCTGGAGCTTAGCGGCAATGGATCTGTCGCTGGACTGGATCTGCCTAAAATGGACATGCCGACACCGACTCTAACCTCTACTCCCGTTATACCCAATGTAGGGGTTGAGGTCATTTCTGTAGAAACCCGACAAAATGTCGCTGTTTTCCGGTTGCGTATTTTCAACACCCACTATACTACCTTGCGGCTTGATGATCAGGCTGTGCAGGTGATTTATGGGTATCAGAACTATCCGGTAGGACCCAAGATGGCAGCGGAAATCCCTGCAACGGATGTACTGCCTGGGCAGGCGGTCGATTTAACGGTGAATATTGCGTGGCACAGTGAACCCTATGCCACATTGATAGTGTTCTCGCAGTATCAGTATACTGTAACATTTTCGAAGTGATAGATAGATACCGCTATTGGGAAACTAAAATGAGCAGCCCACAGGATAGACGCACACTCCTACAAAATGTTGGGCATAAAATTTCCACACCGCTAACGGATATTATGCAACTTGCTGATACGATTTTATATGGAGCGGAAGGTGAGGTGAGTCCGCTCGTTCGGGAGAACATCTCACAAATGCGGGGTGCTGCCGAAGGGGTACTGGCGATTGCTGAAAAATTGCTTGGGCTGGTCAGTATCGATAGTTTGCCTCAGGAACACTCCGTAATTGAAATTGCCTATGCAATCCAGCGAGTCTACAACGAAGTACAACCACTCGCCAATACGCTTCATCGTCAGCTTGTTCTCGATATGGAAGATGACTTAACGCTCTTGGATGCCAATAGCGATTATCTCCAACAAGCTCTACATATTCTCCTCACAACCATGATTCGATTAGCCCATAATGACACAATTCATATCATAGTACGAGCAGCCGAACGCTTTGTAATTGTGTCGGTGCAGGACGGTCAAAGTGCAGCGATACCGCACGAAGTACCGATAAGGGATTTCTTGCGTGCTCATCCTGATAGCGAGTTAGGGCTGGATTTATTGATCTGCCAGCGGATCGCCGAAGTTCATAATGGCAACTTGTGGCTAACCAGTGGGCAGGAACTCGCTAACTCAACCTGGCATATTTCTTGGCCCATTGCAAATAACTGACAATACGCCTGAGTTTATCAGTAATAGTCAATAGAGCGTTGCCTAATTAAGGAAAAATATATTTTCTATAGAAAATTTCTAAGATTTATTGTATAATCAATGGTTAGAGTTATTGCCGCTTTATTTTCTTCAATGAACTCTCAACACTATTGCTGTAGCAAGCACCTCTTTGCATAGCTCTGCATGTTTGCTCGACCGGCACTACACATTATTTTTTGAGTACTGTAATGGCAACTCAACTGGTCAATTCTGCATCCGTACCTCTGCAACGTTTCCAAATCAAGGTAGCAAGCCAAATCCTAGCCAAGTCATTCTTCGATGATCCTGCACCGAAGTACTATATCCCCGAAGATGACCTTCGTGCCAAACTGCTCCCTGATCTATACAGTCGCGTACTCAACTACGCGCTTCTATATGATGAAGTTTACACCACACCAAACTCGGTCAACGGCGTAGCGCTATGGATGAAACCTGGGCACACCAGTATTCCGTTGAACAAAATGATCCGATCGGGATTATTGGGTGCTTATATCCGCATTGGTGTGCGCCGAGTACTGCGTGCTCTCGATTTTGTTAACTATGCCGAAGCAATTCGAAAACGTGTGATGCCTAGCCCGCACTGGTATTTATTTATGATTGGGGTCGATCCACGCTTGCAAGGGCAAGGTATCGGAGTACGCCTACTGGAACCTATCTTATCCCGCGCTGATGCCGCAGGACTTCCGTGTTACTTGGAAACTTTGAATCCGCGAACATTACGGTTTTACCAGCGAGTAGGTTTTCATATTGCCGAAGAAGGGAATACCCCTAGAGGCAGGCTTCATGCTTGGTTCTTGGTAAGAAATCCCCAATAGTCTGAGAAAACATATGGTACAGCTCACCGAAGTTGGGCAGTGGTTTGCAGGCTTAGTACTGCTGTCCGAAGCGCTCACCGCCATCACCAGCTTTTCGGTGGTAATGCTTGTTTTATTTCAGCTCACACGAGATACCAAAGGACAGGCCTTCGCCGCACTGGTCTTTTGTATTGGCTGCTTTGGGCTAATGAATTGCGTTATCGACATTGTCGGTCGCCTCGATCCACCTCACTTGCTACCGTACTTCAATATGGCAGCAATAGCCTTATCGACGATCCCCTTATTTACCCTAATCTTTGTCCTGGAATTCCTCATTGCATGGACTTTTTCGCAACGAATTGTGGTTAGATTGATAGTGATTTATGTATTCGTCGTTGCCGTTTTTGGCAGTCAGAATTTATTGTTTCCCCAAGTAAGCTATTTTCCTAACGGAACTCTGGAACGCTCAACAAGCACGATAGGATTAGTCTTGTTGGCCCTTGGCGAAATCATTAATGGGTATTCGTTTCTTATCCTGCTCACGGAAATTAAGCGAGCATCACTGAACACTAACCGACGATTATTTTTGGGGTTGATATTATTGCATGTTGCGGGCTTCGCCTATATCACCGATATTCTGCCTAAATTCTCGGTAGGAGCCAATCTTTATACGCTAAGTGTGCTCATTTTGGCTGGGCCAGTGCTACAGCAGCGATTGTTTGATCCATTAACGCAACTCAACCGCAAGCTATCCTATCGCGCTGAGCAACTAAGCGCCATCACACGTGTAGGGCAGCACATAACTGCATTTTTGACCTTAGATAATTTGTTGCAAGTGATGGTTGAGGAAATCCAGCAGACTTTCGACTACTATGCCGTTGCCGTTTACCTCTACGATGGTACACAAGAAGCCCTTATCTTACGTGCTGCTGCGGGAACTTTTCCGCCGCTTACTTCGACGGATAGTCGGCAGCACGCTTTAGATATCACCAGTTTAGTCGGGGCTGCGGCTGTCCTGCGGGAAGTGGTTATGGTCGCTGATGTCCGCAAGGATAGCCGATTTGCCTATGATGCGTTATTCCCACAAACATTATCTGAAGTCACGATCCCCTTATTTGTCCGTACATCCGAAGAAAAACTCGTAGGGGTACTCGATATTGAGAGTGATCAACTCAATGCGTTTTCTGCCGCTGATATTGAAGTACTCCAGATCCTGGCTCGGCAAATTGCCATCGCCATCCGCAATGCCGAGCTATTCGAAGAGGCCCAGCAAGCCAACGCCGCCAAAACACAGTTTATCACGTACATGAGCCATGAGATTAGAAACCCTGTGAGCAATATCCTGCATACTACTGAGTTCGTCTTGAATTTCCCTGAGACATTTCAGAACATCCCTCTGCCAGAAGCCTATCGATTGGATATTGTGGATGTCGAATACAATGCACAACTTCTCAAGAAGTTAGTGGATGAAGTACTCGATCTTGCCAAAATTGAAGCGGGAAAAATGGAGATTGCCGTCAAAGCGATTGATCCGCTGCCTATTTTGGAACAGGTACACCAAAACGCACTGATCACCCTCCAAAATGGCGTAGAGTTTCGCACAGCATACAGTACTTCATTACCTGCTATCTTGGCTGACGATTTACGGCTCACGCAAGTGCTGACTAACATTGTCGGAAATGCTGTGAAGTTTACGACTACAGGTAGCATCACGTTGAGTGTATATCCCGAAACAACGATGCTGCATTTTGCAGTTGCCGATACCGGACCCGGCATTTCACCACAAGTGCTGGAAAGCCTATTCACGCCCTACCTTCAAGGCTCACAAGAGATTACCCGTGAATTCGGCGGGACAGGTCTGGGATTGCACATTAGCAAACGCTTTATCGAACTGCAAAACGGCAGAATTTGGGTTGAGAGTCAAGCCGGACAAGGAACCACATTCCACTTCACACTGCCACTGGCAGATCCTACTCTGGCTGATCGAGATAATGTACGCTTTTCCGGCTAACTATTGAACTTTTTGGGGCAACCTCAATGCCCACACATAATGAAAATTTATTTTTAAGTGTCTTAACAAAGCGCGTGAGAATATTCTATACCTGCCTCACGCGCTGATAATTCGGCACCGAGACTTAATTCAAAAGGTGCCATGCAAAATGTACCGGTGCGAATTTCCCACTTCTGTCGGTGCGATTGACCGGGTTGCCGCCAGTATAGCTGTACGGGTTGCGCGACATGGCGCTGTCTGCCACGCCCTCGAAGGGGTCACGGGTCAGGAAGGTGCCAGTCGCTGGGTCGAGGTAGCGGGCGTTCAGGTACACCAGGCCATTTGCGTCGGTCGGCGCACCGGTGTAGCCCAGTGTCGTCGTGGGTGGCGCAATCGGCACCCCATACGGATCGTACTCGGCGTTCATCGTGACATTCTGCGCCGGATCGATCATCTGGCGGACAGACCCCAGCCCATCCTGTCCGAAGTAGCTCCACCCTTCGTTATTCCGCTGCTGGGCAACGACATCCAGACCATTCAGATACCGCGTCGAATTCCCCGTTGACTCACTGAACAGCTGGGGTAACTGTGCGTTGATGTCAAACACGTAGGTCGTGGAATCACCGTTTACGGTCTGCTTGTAGCAGTGATCCAGTCCATCACACTGGTGGATGATGTTTAGGCTACACTATCGGTACCTGATGGTAGATCACTTTCACTTTGTGACCCTAAATTATCTTCCTGATGTAATAAAGGTTCGGTTAGTTCAATTACAGTTTGTACAGCAGCTAAAAGAGATTCCTCGCGCAAGTCTTTATATAGCGCTGGCAAATAAACTACCCAATGGTTTTGATCTCGATAAATCGTAAACGCGTTGCGAACCCCAGTAATGTCTCCAAGTGGTACGAGTGCAGTGCCACCTGAAATCTGCGTCTCATTATTGATGGCCTCAGCTATCAAGCCATTATTTACCAAGTATTTTACTGCATCCTGAATTGTCATTTTTATCTCTTTCGATATACCACTTGATTTGCTGCGAGATCCCAAAGATGCTGAAAATCTTCAGGTTTTATTGTAGCTTCAGAGCCGAAGCCAGAACCAGGCCCAGTTACTCCCCATGGATCGCGAATCATTAACAATCCTGCTTCATTAAAGCCATCAACCAATACCCAGTGAGGGCCGGTTGATAATCCAAGCTGGGCCATCCACGTCCCTGTACGATTCAAATTTTCTAGTGGTGTATCGTAACGAACCCCACCACCATAAAATAAAGCTTCTTTGTCAGGATAGAGTTCATTTAATGCATCTGCGGCTCGCTCACCTTCGATTCCATATTTCTCCCAAAATCCTGCTAATGGTCGGATCTCAGATTCTGGTACGTCCTTACCTACATCGAGTAAATATTGTCGAATACATGCAGCGCCACATGACATATTTTTCTCTTGGTTTTGCATGTTGGTGGACGGCTGTTCATTGACATATGAAGTTACACCACCTGTCCCAGCCATATTTTCGGTCTCGGCAGGAACAATTGACGGTCGTCTAAAAGCCCTACTCAAGCCATAACCGACTGCCTCACCGATCAAACCGCCTGCCACATTAGCAACCGCCGCCGAAGCAAAGTCTTGTCGATGGATGAAGACACTTGAAGCAGTGCCGATTGTCGTATTGAACGCGAATCCACCGATTAATGCTTGCGCCCCAGTGATACTACCTGTTTTGACCAAACCACCGGTCCACGCACCAATTGGCCCTGCAATTGCACCAAAGACCGCACCTTCAATCCCAGATACCGCCACCTCACCCCAATTGAGGTTGGTCCAAGCCTCGCCCAAAGACTGATGCTTGAAGGCCATCCCAGCGCCAATTTGGATTGCGCCGTTAATGCCAGCGCTGGTTACTGCCCCAAATACGGCTCCGACTATTATGGCTTCGGCAATGCAACCATCCCAAAAGCATTTGCCATTGCGGTCAGTGCGATTGACCGGGTTGCCGCCCGTATAGCTGTACGGGTTGCGCGACATAACGCTGTCTGCCATGCCCTCGAAGGGGTCGCGGCTCAGGAAGGTGCCTGTCGCTGGGTCGAGGTAGCGGGCGTTCAGGTACACCAAGCTATTCTGGTCGGTCGGTGCTCCGGTGTAGCCCAGCGTCGTTGTGGGTGACGCAATCGGTACGCCATACGGATCGTACTCTGCACTCATCGTGACACTCTGCGTCGGATCGAGCATCTGGCGGACAGACCCTAGTCCGTCCTGACTGAAGTAGCTCCATGTTGGGCCAGTCTGCTGGGCGACCACATCAAGACCGTTCAGATACCACGTTGATGAGCTTCCCGCCGACTCACTGAGTAGCTGGGGCAGCCCCGCGTTGATGTCATATAGGTAGGTCGTGTTAACACCATTCACGATCTGCTTGGAGCGGTGATCCAGCCCGTCATATTGGTATTCGGTGTACATGCTGTTACCAATATTGCTAAACTGCCTTAAGCGGTTGGCGGGATCATAGCCATAGGTGTTAGGCCCATCACTTTTCAGGTTCCCCGCAAAGTCGTAGTCATAAGTGACTGTTTGATTGTTTAGCGTCCGTGTTTTGATTTGGTTGGCTTCGTTATACGTAAACACGTCGATAACAGGCGTTAGACTGGGCAGAGTCAATTTGGCCTGTGTGCGATTCATCAGGTCGTAGGTGTAATCGTACTGCCGAGTCGGAATCCCATCGGTACCCTCGTACTCGGCTTGGGTCAGGCGGTAGAGCTTGTCATAGGTGTAATGGATGGTCTGCTGGGAGGCGTGGTCACTTGTTGCGTATATCTCGACTTTACGGAGATTGATGTAGCCCGTAGGAACATAACCTGTACCCCCACTGTCGCCTTGCATATAGAATGAAAGGCCAGATTGCATAGTGTCAAGCTTAACCGTCTGATGGACATTGTCTCCTTTGATGAGGGTAGTGGTCTGCGAATCGTTTCCAAATCGACCTTGCCCAACACAGTTACTTGTATTGGGGCAACTATAATCATAAGTAACGGTAACGCGGTCAACATAACCTGTAAAGGCCGAAGACGGCACTTGAATGTATAGCAAATGCCCGATTTCACAGCCCGAATTATTAAGGTTGTAAACAACCCTAGCTGACCAACCAGTGTTGACTGCCCAAATACCTGCATCGCCAGCTACATTACAATTGCCTACTGTCTCAGGCGCTGCATTATAGCTGTCCGCTTCAAAATTCAGGGTGAGCGTAGGCGAAATTTGCGCTACAGGCTGTAGGGCGGGCCTATTGACTATCTGGCGATTTGGCCGCACCGGGGCGAGCGTTGGCGGCACAAACTGAACATTCACTATCGAACTTTGGTTCGGCACAAAAGTCGGCGCGAGGTGGGGGGTGCTACTCGGTGTAACAGTGATTGTCGCGGTGTCGGTCCAGCTCGGCGACCCATTTTCCCCATGCTGCGCGGTCAAATTATGCGCGGCACTGCCATCGGCGTTCATGACGTAGATGTCCAGATGGTCGGCGCGTTTGCTGCTGAAAGCGATTTGGTGATTATCGGGCGACCACACCGCCTGCTGCTCGGCAGTGGGGCTGTTCGTCAGGTTTTGGTTGTTGGCGCTGTCGGCAGCATCCATCACGTAGACATCGAAGTTGCCACCGCGATTGGAACTGTACAGCAGGCGCTGACCATCGGCTGACCAGGTGGGCTGCTGGTTGGTGTGAAAGTCGTTCGTCAGTCGTCGCGTAGCTGAACCATCGACAGCCATAACATACAAGTCGGTATCCGCACCGTGCCCAGAGGTATAGGCGATCTCTTTGCCATCGGGTGACCAGGCGGGCTGCTGATTCGAACTGCCGTTGTTGGTTAAGCGCTGTAGCTGAGACCCATCGACATTCATGGTGTACAGATCCAGATGATCGCTTGGCCCAGAGGCAAAGACAATCTGTTTGCCATCGGGCGACCACGCGGGCTGTTCGTCAACAACATTGTTGTGCGTGATCCGCTGGACATGGCTGCCATCGGCGTTCATCACATAGATTTCCCAGTTCCCGTCTCGCGCCGAGAAGAAGGCAATCTGTGTGCCATCCGGCGACCAAGTAGGCTGTCCATCCACTGCGGGGTCGCTCGTTAGGCGCTGGACATCTGTGCCATCGCCGTTCATGCTGTAGATGTCCCAGTTGCCGCCGTCCCGATCCGAGGCGAAGACAATCCGGCCGCCATGATTGGATGGCGTGGCGGTGGTCGTAGCTGTGTTGGTTGCACTGGCGGTATAAGTCGGAGTTGCCGTAACCGATGGCGTGAGAGTGGCTGTGACTGTCGAAGTTGGCGTTGCTGTGGCAGGTGCAACCGTTTGAGTCGCGGTATTTGTCGGTGTCGCGGTGGGAGTGACGATAAAGATCGGTGTTGCTGTGGCAACTTCAATCGTTAGTGTTGCTGCATTCGTTGAGGTTGCCGTCACGACGATAGTCCGCGTTGGGGTGACCATGTTAAGCGTTGCCGTATTTGTCGGTAGCATGGTATTGGTACTGCTGGGTATGTGGGTTGGCGGAGCCGTCACTGTATCTCGCGGTGTGGCGCTAGCCGTAGGGGTAGCGCTTGGGGTGGCTGTGCAAGCCGGGACAGTACTAGCTTGAGCAGCCTGCAAGATACCGTTGACATAGATCTGCACAATGCCGTTGGCCGGCTCAGGTAGCGTCATAAACGTCATAGTACCACCAGCAGGCACGATGCCTTTGCCACTCTGCCCCCGTGTGGAATTCAGGATTGTCCATACAAACTTCACGGGCTGTGTGTTGGGATTCTGTACTTCCCATGCTCGCGGCTGAGTGGGCAGCGTACACAGATTATTTGTCGAGAGGGTCAGGGCTTGGCTAGGCAAGCTACCAGCTGCCCAGTGTCCAGCAACTGGCTTATCACCAATTGAGCCATAAGTGAAACTGAAATCCGCCGTCGCTGCACCGGAAGTAGTTGGGTTATTGTGTAGAAACATTTGTGTAGTCGTAGAACGGAATACCCCAATACCGCTGATGCCATCGCCATTCCAATCGCCTGCAATGGGTTGATCCCCGCTGGCTCCAAACGTCATAGTATAGGCAGCAACGCCACTGCAATTGCACACCTGATTAGTCAAGAAAAATTGGGAAGTAGAAGGTCGGAAAACCCCTGGGCTGTCTTTACCGTCGTGATCCCAATCGCCTGCGATAGGTAGATCACTAGGATTGCCGAACGTTATGGTGTAGTCAGCAAAGCCGGACGACAAAGTGTTCCTCAAGTAGAACGTACCATTGGAAGGCCGGTATACACCAATACCATCTTTGCCATTGCCTGGGACGATGCCACCGGTATTGCCATTCCAGTTACCAACGATTGGAATGTCACCTGAAGCACCAAACGTAAAGTCATAAGTTGGGGAGCCAGCACTATTGCTGTCGCGTAGGACAAACTCACCTGTGCTGGGCAGGAAGTAGCCAATGGTATCGATGCCATCGCCGTTCCAATCCCCTGTAATCGGCACCTCCGCGCTATTAGTGCCGAACGGTGCTGTAATATCGGCGTTTCCTGTGGTATTCGAATTACGCAGATAAAAAGTTTGGTTTGAGGGGTGGAGAACCCCAATAGTATCCCCGACACTTGGCACAGGCGTTGCCGTAAAAGTGGGAGTCCGTGTGGGTGTGGCGGTGGCTGTTGCCGTATTGGTAGGAGTTCGCGTTGCGGTATTGGTCGCCGTTTTTGTTGGCGTAATTGGTGTGGCGGTATTGGTTGGTGTATTGCTGGTCGTAAACGTCGCGGTTGGCGTGTTTGTCGCTGTTGCGCTAGCTGTTTTTGTTGCTGTATTACTGGGGGTTGCAGTCGCCGTGTTGGTTGCTGTCGCGGTTGCCGTATTGGTTGGTGTATCAGTAGATGTAGTTGTCGCTGTGCTAGTCGCTGTTTCGGTAAATGTCGGCGTAACCGTGGGAGTATTCGTCGGTATTTCAGTCGCCGTCTCTGTCGGGCAGGGTTCAGGTGCATTTAGCGTTGCAGGGGGCTGTTCAAAATATTCTTGGGTGATGCAGCGATTACCGACCTTATCCAGTGAATATACATAGGCTGATAGCACTGCATCGGATGAAGGGGGCTGATATTCCAGTGACCTTAGGCGGTTGTCTTCATAATAATCATAGGTCGCCCGGACCCCATTGCCGAGCACCATTGTTTTCACGTTCCCGGCGACATCATAGTCATATGTTGCCTGGGTTTGGGTATTCCAACCGATTCCAGTGGTATGAACGTTTTGTAAGAGACCACTATCAAAATACTCGTAGTTAATTTTGCGACTATCAGGTAAATCAAGTTCCTTGCGGGTGCCATCAACATTGTATTGATAGCCCACTGTTTTGTTGAAAGAATCCGTGACTGAAGTGAGCCGATCCATGCCATCATGTTTAAAGTCGGTATTCGCTACTGGGGTGCCTGCCAGTGAATCGGTCATCTTCAACAACCGACCCGCCGGATCGTAGCTAAATTGTGTATCAAGTTTAGGTTGATTGGCATCGGTATGGTTTGTGCGGAGGACTTGACCGAGACCGTTGTACTCAGTCTTGTGGACCTTTCCAAGAGGATCTGTCATTTGAGTTATAAGGACTGGTATCCCGGGGGCATCAGCATCATTTTGGTATATTTTTGAATAGGTAGTCGTCCAAGTGTTGTTTGGTCCAGCCAACGGACCAACTACCGTGAGCCGCCGATTCAGCTGATCATAGGTATAATTAGTAACGCTGCCATTTGGCAGGGTCATTTTTGTCAGATTGCCGAGTTCATCGTATTCGTAGGCGGTACGCACATTCCTATCTGGAAAAGCTTGGTTGTTTGGAGTAGGGGTAGCACTATCTGTACTTAAATATTCACACCCATTAGACGGAGGAGGGTTATCGGACCCTTGATAGTTCTCCCAGACATACTTCAAATGCCCCATTCCATCATAGTCTAGGCGGGTGACTACACCATTGGGATCAATGCGGCGGATAACTTGGCCTAATTTGTTATAGATAAGCTTGGTTTGGGATTGTCGTGCATCCTTAATGGAGCATTGACGGTTCAGCCCGTCGTAGGTAATCTCAGTATTCTTCTCAAGGGCATTGATTTGTGTGATCAGCCGACCCAACGCGTCATAAACATAGGTTTTTTTACCATCGGGCCAAAACTTGTTAGTGACTTTGAGCAGATGATCCATACCATCATAAAAAGAGTATAAAATCGGCTCATGAATACTGTTCTGACGTTTAGGTGTATCTTGTCGATTGGGCAGACCCATTGCATCGTACCATACGACGGTTGATATATCCTCGTCAGGATTATTCGCGTCTAGATTTCCATCCTTATAGTTTTGAGTAGTCGTGACCATCAAGAGCGAGTCGTCATAAGAAATCTTTGTGTATCGACATCGGTTATCTATAGTATTGCTTGTAGAAACACATGTTGGTGCAAAAGCGGTAGTTGAAGGCGTAAGAGCTGGCGATGCTGTGGCGACACTGATGACTCGCCCCAGAGGATCATACTGGGTTTGTTCAAACACATCTTGATCAGGCAGGCTTGGATCAAATTCGCCATTCTGATAATTGGCAATTTTTAGCGTTGGGCGATCCAGAGCATCATAGTCGAGGTGAGTCTTACGCTTTAGTGGATCAATCGTATCCAAAACGCGTCCAAGCCCATCATAGACAGTCAGAGAAACAAGGTCTTTGTCTGGAGATGGATCTTCGGTGTAAGTGGATAGACAAGGATCTTTATCGGGAGCGTGAACAGGTGGCGTGTTTTCATCAATACTGCCTAGATTGGAAATGTTGCTGAAATTGACCACTTGGCGGTTGGGGCGGTTGAGGCCATCATAACATAACCAAGTGACATGCTTCACTGGATCCACTTTGCTTTGAACTTGCCCAAGCTGGTTATAAAATGTATAAGATTTTACGTTTTGATCTGTCGTAACAGAGACAGGCTTCACATTCTCAATCGTCGCTGTTTGGCGATTCAGGGCATCGTACTTGAATTGAGTGACGAGGTCTGTATTACTTGAGTTAGTAACATTCGTCGTTTGGATGACATTACCGACTGCATCATACCTCATCAGAGTCGTAACGTCTTCATCGGGCTTGGCGGATGAGGTGCTTAGAAATGTACACGCTGTGCTACTTATACCAGTCTTTGCATTTTGAACACGCATTACCGGACGGTTCAAATTGTCATAGCAAGTTTGGTCAACACGTTCAGGCAAACCACCTGCATTAAAGGAGCTAGTTACATTGCCTGCTTCATCGTAAATATAGCCAGTACTAATGTTTATATCAGGATATTGAGTATTGAAACTATAGAGATCTAATGGGTCAGTACCGCTGGGAAACGCATTGCGAATAACTCGGGTCAACTGGTTAGCGTCGTCATATCTAAAGTGTGTATAGCGTTTATCTAGATCCATACCATTTGGCACAGGTCGGTTAAAAATGTTTAGTAAGTCCGAATTATTAGTGAGTCTCGATAATGTTTCGTACATAATTTCTAGTCGTCCAGCGGCATCGTACTGCTGGCACGTGATAATAGCATTGCCAGGTCGTTCCGGCTCCCGATCATTAAGAGATTGAGGTCTTCTATTCTTGTCAATGACAATAAGATGATCGGCTCCATCGTACCCAGTGAGGTTCCAATGACCAGCCGGATCTACTACGGTAACCAACCGTCCTCGATGTGTATTGTCTTTCCATGAGCACTGGGAGGGGTCGCTAGCAGTTAACTGGCGGACCGCGGGTTGTGGCGTAGGGGTCGGTGGCATGGGGGTATCGCGGTCATTTGAGATAAATGCCAACTGCGAATTCCACTGTTCGTCATACAAATAGGTCGTGATAACATTTTTATCTGAGGTGGTTGTCTCACCATCGTAATTCTTAACAACCGTAACACTGCGCTTATAGGCATCGTCGCGATGATACGCATATACCGTCTTTTTGTTCTGGGTATCGATAACCTCGCCCAAATTTCCAGAAGCTGTCGGGACAAAGCGAGTACAGGTCGGTATGGTCCCATCTGACGAAGACAGCGAAGACTCTTTGATTGCCGTAACGAACATCGGGAAAGAATTACTGACTAGATTATCATCGCAATCTTTTCCATAACGATACTCAGTGGTCCTTCTCTTCCCTGCAAGATTGGAAATCTTTAGCAGGTTGTTAGTAGCAGTATCGTATTCGTAGCTCGTAGTCTGATTCAGTGCGTCCGTAATCGATTTCAGGTTGTGCCCGTTGGCACTCCACTCTAACCGGGTGACATTGTCGTTGCCATCTTTACGATACACTGGTCGATAATTTTCGTCGTAGCGTGTTTCAGTTTGTATTGTGGTAGTTGCGGTCGCTCCTACGGGTTTAAATGGGTATTCGATACCCGCGAAGCTGTTCAGCGTATTGTAGAAATAAGTTTGTGTGTTAGCCCGACCATCCTTAACATCAATGCGAAGTTTACTATTAGATTGAGGCGACAATTCGACAGTTAAATTGTTATTGCCGTTGAATTGTCTTAGAAGCCGCCCGTCATCAGAGTTATATTCTTGTTTCTCTATCCACGGTTGGTCTGCACCTTCGGGGTAATCTAATGGGCTGAGTACTTTGGTCAGATATGGCTTATCTGCAATAGTTTGTCCATAGATATAGTCCCATACCTGTCCACGAACATCACGCGCAGCGATTAAATTGCCAAGGCTATTATCATAACCATTTGAGTAAATAAATTTCACTTTTGCGCGAACGATATTTGTACTGCTAGTCTCTGGGCAATCGTTCCAGTAGTCTGGCGCAGTTGAGTCCGGCAACTGAGTGTCGATCACCGAGTTCAACCGCCCGCTATCGTAATAGCAAAATCTTAGATAGCGCTCTGGTTGTGTGCCATTTTCGTTGCGAAAATTGTCAAATTTAATCCATGCCAAGCGCTTTTCAACGCTAGAGGCAGTTGCGGGGAGATTAGTGTAATAGGAAAAATTTAAAACGTTCCACTCAGTCTTCAGACCGGGTACACGTGTGATTTGAGTGAGTTGCCCCTGAGCATTGAATACGTATGTAGTCTGATTACGTAGCTTGACGACATAACCACCATTCGATCCTGTTGCGACCGTTAAACTCGCCAGTAGACCTGGCTCCGGCGTATAGATGCCATTTCCATCCCTGTTGAAACGCTGTCGGGCACCATTGCAGGATTGGAGAGTCACCGCATCTGGCGAACTGAAAAGAAGGCGTATATCAAAATTATGAGTCCAACCCGGGCCAAGCATATCGTCGTTATCAGTGGTGTAACCGAGCCGATGGGTCGAATAGATCCGACGGAAGCTGATCGGATCGCCTTCACTGTGGATGGTCAGATCAGTGGTCGAATAGGCATAATTTCCGGTGAGCGGGTTAATATTGGGCGAATGACCCACGAAGGCTTGCGCCTGATGAGCGGTATTAGAGTCCAAGCAGGTACTATCTAGGTTATCCCCAGAGACGGCATCGAGATTGCTCGGTAAAATACTTGTCACAAAGATAGATGGGTTAGCGTGAGGAAATATATCAAGGAACTCAGGTGGGGTTAGTCTATGTGGGCCAAGGTAATTCCAAAAAGGAAATGCAGCATTGATCCCATCATCAGAAATTGTGACCGAAAAATCAAGTGAAGCTGTTAGTGCTAATCCACCCAAATAGCGACCATCAAAAGCTATATTCAATAGGGTCGTTGTTTTTGTTTTACTGTCATATCTATAGAAATTATACTGAGCACCGCTGATGTCATAGCCAGAAACCAAATGGGTTGCTTGGCTAGCAAAAGTTATAAACCGACCATTGGCTGAAATATCGGGCAAACGTGACCCATAATCCGTGTGAGATCCGTCATAACCCATCGTAATTAGTGTGATAGTGGCGGCTAAGGTAGCGGTTGGAATTTTATAGAGGAATAGATCCCCTTGGTTATTATATGAATTATCAACTAAATTTGTGGCATCGGAGCGAAAAACAACATAGCCACCGTTAGCCGAAATTGACGGACTATCGCTATTATTATTTGCCTCTTGTCCATTTATGTTTGTAGAAATACGACTTGTTATATTTGTTTTCATGTTGTGGATAAAAACGTCAGAGTAATTATTGTTATCAGATGAGACCAGTTGCGTGCTATTCGAGGAGAACGCCACAATAGGGCCATCCTGTGGAAGCTGTGCATTGTCGTAAGTCGGTGTAGAAATGGAAATAGCATCTATTCCCACAGAGTTACCATCTACTTGCCCACCACCCGTTTGTACCGATACACGGGATGTTTCGCCTGTTACCATATCATGCACAAAAGCATCTGGATCTTGATTAGTATCGCTTGGCGATAAATTACTCGCATCAGAAATAAATGCTACATAACGTCCATCGGCTGAAATTGATAGTGTGCGATTATAAATAGGCCAGTTACTTCCGATAGAAGGACCATTCGCCTGTATCCCCGTAGAGCTAACTGAGGCCCGTGTAAAGTGAGAGCCTCCTTGTGGAGTGTCTCTATCATAGACAAAGACATCTGCAACATTATTCGTATCATTAGGTACTATAGCGCTACCACCAGAAATAAAAGCGACATATCGCCCATCTGCTGAAATGGCAGGTTCCATTGCAAATGAGTTGTTGGGTACATATCTAGTAGAGATAATCCCGGTGTTTGTGCATGTTTGTCTGTCAAAAAGACTAATATCCTCATAGTCATCTTCATTGAGATTATAAGGACTACTGTGGGTTGTATAAACGACATAACGCCCATTACCAGAGATTGAAGAGGAATAAGTCCAACCGGTACTAGTACCGATGTTCATAAAACCCACCCGTTTTATAGCAAGGCTAGTATCGCATGAATTGCTGGTGGCAGATGACACACTCGCTACGGGCGACTTGGCAGGTATCGAGGGGGGTATAATCGCTGATGCTGTTGCTCCTGCCGCCGAAGCAATTTCGGGACTGACAACACTGGCAGTAGATTTTCCGTTTTCGAGCGAGGCTCTCAAGAGAATAATCGGTGTCAGTGGGTTGATACCGAGGCCGAGGATAAGGACAAGATTCAACGAACGGCGCAGCGACGTGATCCACCGATAGGTCATGAGTAGCCTTCTCAAGGTAAGTGTTCAGAATTAGATGAAAAAGCAACTTTGACTAGTAGGGGAACTAGCAGCGCCTGAGGAACATAATAGCTCAAGCCCTTTCCCGTGTATAACAGAGAAGCTTTTTTGAATGGGAAATGTCTTTGTTTAGGGGATAATAACTAGGCGCTCACAAGTTGTCAAGTAGTTTGGTTAAATCTTAGTGTATCTATTTGCACAAAAATTACATTTAACAATAGGATGATATTCCCATAATTAATCCACTTGAATCGACTCTATTGACGATATTGCCTTGCACCCGGCCATAGCGATTGAGGCTCATCGGCTGGTCCATACCTCCTTCGAGCGGGTCAAGGCTCGGAAAACACTTTTGGTGTCGAGTTATAATAACCAATGGTGCGGGTTGAAATAGCCATGAAAAGTGCCAAACTTTAGATATCGAAGCTAAAGAAAGGTACAAATCATGACTACAGAAGATATTAACTGCTGGTGGCGGGTCCGTAACGCCTGAGTAAGTCCATCAACGCGGATAGCTCATAGGGTTTACGCAGATACTCGTTGCAGCCTGCCTCGAAACACTGCTCACGTTCACCCACCAACGCAAAACCCGTGATAGCAATAATTGGAACGGTGGAACCCCTTGACCGGATTTCGCGGATAAGGGGAATGCCGTCATAATCCGGTAACTCCATATCGGTCAAGACGATATCCGGGCGGTCATCGAGTAAGGCTAGACCCTGCGCTCCCGTGACTGCCACTAAGCACTCACAGCCTATCAGGGCCGCCAGCCGTTGGACATTTTTGACGGCCGTCGGATTGTCCTCAATGTACAGTATTTTCATGTTTTGCGAGTACTCATCATTATGTCTGTCCGCCATCAGCCATCATCTGGCAACGGCTCACTGCGGATTTCCCATTTATAGCCAGCACCGCGCACATTCCAGATGGTGCGGGGATGCTCCTCCTGTTCGAGTTTCTGGCGTAAGTTGATAATGTGCGTTTTAAGTTTGGAGCGTGCCTCACCGGGAGCCAGCCGTATTCCCGTACACCGCGCATACAGTTCGCCATAATTAAAAATATGACCAGGCTTCGAGAGTAATTGAATCAGCACATTGAATTGCGTTGGGGTGAGGGTCAACTCCGCGCCGTACCAGACCGCCCGATAGGCTTCCACGTCGAGGTACATTTCCCCGTCTGATAAGCGCGTCGGAGTCGGGGCGGGGAACCACGCCTTCCGCTGCATCACCGCACTGCCGATCCGGTTTAACAATTCCTCTGGCTGAAGATTTTTCTTGAATAAGAAATCGTCACAACCAATCCGCATGGCCTCCACCACATCCTCTATCTGGGCGTAGGCGCTTATCATAATAATGATGCACGCCGGATAGAGGCGGCGAACCTGCGCCGCCAGTTTAAGGCCGTCAGGCCCACCGGGTAGCATGTAATCGATCAAGACCGCATCAGGCTCATGGGTGGTCAAATAATTCAGCGCTTCAATAGAATTGCTGAACGCAAGAACATCAATCTGATGGCTGCACAAGATCTTGATGGCAAAATTCTGAGCGACCTCATTGTCATCCACGATTACCACACGCATGGGATACCTTCCGATTTACCGTCGTTTATGGTTTCCTGGCGGGTTTTCACGCAGCATTGCACGCAACCGTCGTCCGGGTCGGCAGCGGACTGCCTTATAAGCAATCACCGCACTCCCGTAAGGACTGCGATGTTTCACCGTTTTTACATCGAGCGTCAGGAAGTTTTCTAGCTCCACACGCCCTTCTGTGGCAATTTCCTGACTGACCAACTCGATGAACGCTTCCAGTACGTTGGTGACCTGTTTGTGGGTAAGCCGAGTGCGATAATGGATTAACTGCACCATGCGTCTTTTTGTCAGGGCTGGACGCTCAGTCGAGGTCATTTTTCTGCGCTCCTGTTCCATGCAGATTGCTCTTAAACGTGTCTACGGTAGTCGTTATGATACCTGCCGCCTGTAACACATTTGTGTGATTGGCTATTTCACGCTGCTGTCGCACTTTCTGCAACTGTTCAACCATCGCTAAATCGGTTTCAGAGGACCCAAAAATAGCATCCAACTCATCTGCGCTGGGTTGACTCAAACGCTGTGCGGTTGTGGTCTGCATAGCATGTTGGGATGCAGGCGGTGGAGAGGATAAGGTCGTTGGTGGTGGTGAGAAGCTCGATACTGCCTCAGATTGTGCCACAGTAGGCAACGTCAGGCAAATGCCACGTTTTAAGATCATGGGTTCGTTATTTTGCGAAGCTGCCAGATGCTCCTGCCAATCTTCGCGTTCGTACAGCCGGGTTAGCTCGGCCTGAAAGATAACTTGCAGTGCATGGTTAGCTTCTACAAAACGCGAAAAGATCGTGCAGTTACCGTGCTGTGGATTAACGATTTCATCAGCAGTAAGTAAGGGCCGCTGCCGCAGGCTGGCTTTATGTGGATCGGGATCGGTATCAACGGTGGCAGTCCCAGAAGCTTTGCTGTAAAACTCGGCGGTGTCATGGTCACACGCCCCATAAACGATTTGCGTCGCCAAGCCGGTTAAGAGTGCTTTGGTCGCCTCGTCGCCATAGATCAGGTGAAATTGGCCTTTGGTCTGGGCACCAATGAGAATACTTATCCTTCGTTTTCGCACGAGGTTCACGTCAGACACAAGCGAATCGAGTCGCCCCAGTGTGGGAAATTCATCGAGGATGATGCCGACTGGCACAGGCAGCGCTCCGGGTTGACGCGGATCTTTATTCTGTTCCCCGATGCGATCCAAGTCCCGCATCAATTTACGCAGGGTTGCGCCAAGATACGGCGCATACACTTCCCGCATCTCACCGGGGCAGGTCAGGACCACAATCGTCTTTTGCGATACGATCAAATCCGCATTGAAATCAGAGACGCTCGTATTCTTGCGGACTTCGGCAGAGGCCCAGCCCGTCAAGGCTGTGCCGAGGGTCGCAATCGTATTGGACGCGACTTTGCCATCGCTCGATACGCTGGCAATGAAAGCGCTGGCGGCCAGCGTTGCGTCATCGCGTGGCTCGGTCAGCTTTTTCGACAGCGTCATGGGATCATCCAACGCGGCTTTTATCTCACCGAGGTTGTCAAAGCGAATCAAGCAAGCGGAGAGCAGATCGGTGGCAGCGTCGGACCAAAATTTATTGTCACCTTGGGTACCGGGGATCAACACCTTAGCAATAGCAGCCGCCGCAGGAATAGTGGTGAGGCCGGCGGCGAGGTTGTAGCGTGGGCCATCGCGACTGGTGGGATCATGCACTACGACCAAATGGTGTGTTCGTTTGGCAAAGCGCATCACATGCGGGGTCAATTCACCTTGCGGATCAGCCACAATCAGGCTGTGTCCTGCCAGCATTCGGTCAGCAATCACAGGTAAAATGACGGCCTGCGTTTTCCCTGAACCGGGCGAACCAAGCGTTAAAACACCCCTTGCGGCATCTTCACTACTCAGACAAAAACGACCCCAGCCCACATCGAGACGTAGGTTGCGTTCGCCCCAGTACGCACCCAAAAAGGTGATTCCTTCCGGGTCAACGCGGCGATAACGGCGATATTCCCGGCGCGTACACAGATGGGCCGATCCCATTTCGCCCCGCTGCTGGCTAGGACGGCGCAGGGTGTCGATCCACTCACGCAACCAACCGCCATTCCGCAACCCTTGCCAGAGCGCCATATTCAAGAACAGCAGGGTAATCCACAAGCCACTCCCCATGATGAGCAGGCGTGGCTGGTTGATCGTCATAGGTCCACCGACCAATGCGCTGAGCAACCCGACCCATGGCTTTTGGTGAACTGTCGCTCGCTGAACGGCCAGTCCACCAAGCAGCGAGATATAGAGCGACGCTGCGCCAATAGTAGACGCAATAAAAGCCACCCATTTAGCCAACGATAACCAACCGTTGGTACTGAGTGGTGTACCTTCGGCACGGCGTTGAATACCCACCCCTAAAATGAATGTCACCGCGACTGGAATCAACACCGCCAAAACGCTGAGTGGACAAAGCAGGCCGGATACCAGTGCTCGACCTTCCGTGAACAGCCAGAAGAACATCGTAGAATGACTCCCTTCTACACCGCGATCCGACGCTAGCGGTCTTGTGATGTTTCGGAATCTGCCTCGTCTGGTTGAGGGTGATAAGCTTGGTGATAAAGCGCCAGATAGGCGATACAGCAGAGCAGTAGAACAGCCAAGTAGAACGCTGTCCCCTTGTCGAGGCCTAAAAGACGATGCAAAAAGAAAACGATGCTATCGATAACCAAGATAATTGTCCCTGCGCCGATCATCAACGGGACATAGCCTTTGAGCGTGTCATGCAATTTATGCCACATATAAGCGCCTTCTACTCTATCTCCCGCGTAGGGGGACGCGGGAACCAACGATCCAGTTCAGAAACACTGCGCCCATCAGCGTCGCTAATTTCAGGTAGGGGGACGATTGGTTCGAGCAGGGGTCTTTCAGGCACTCTTAAATTTCGCCACTCAGGGCCGATGCGCTTGTCCAATGCCGTTGCAAAGGTCGTGTTGGTAATGTCTCGAAGCTGCTCAAAATGGCCTTTGCGACTGCGGTTATAGAAGGGTTCGCGCCCTCCTTCGACAACGGGAACCGTGCCTGGCAGCACCACATGGGTATGCAGTTGCTGTATTCTGTCACCACCGTTTTGGCTGCCGTTCGTAAGTCGGTCATGTAACACGTAGGAGTATTCAGGTACCTCGACACCACGTTCGGTGTAATAGGTCTCGACAATCTGCTCCGTGATAGACTTGACTAGCTCAGGACGCTGCCCTTCCGGTACGAGCGCCATCAAGTCTGGGGCGGGGCTGACCACGAGCGTCCACGCCAACACTTTCTCCGAACCAAGCGCTTGACAATTGCTCAAGATGTCGCCCCAACTCGGCCCCAAGCCGCGATCTGTCCAGCGTTCCAAGCCTTCTTCTTGCGGGATATGCCCATTGCGATCATTTCGATATTGAAAGTATTTCAAACGGGCTTTTAGCTCGGTATAGCCAGTCGAGCCAGATCCACGCTGTCCTTTCCAAGATGAGAAAGCCAGATCGAAGACAATGGTCGCTTTGCTCATGAGGACTTCTCAGGAATGTCCATCGCTCGAACTGCTTGGACTTGTTCGGCAAAGACCCGTTCTTCTTTTCGGGCTTCGATGACAGCTCTCTGAATAAGCTGTTGTGGAGAAATCTGATGCTTGCTCAACAGTGAAATGAGGTGAGCCAAGCCAAAGGCGAGTAGTTGAATGATGATATTCAGATAAAACACGATTAAATGCGTGGATTGTTCTGAGGCCATTGAAAGAGTCGTTTCAAGCGCCTCAACACGCTCTTGAAGGGATTTTTGGAAGTGACGGCGACTGCCAATGATGCCACTTTCATTATCGATCAGACCGCGCACTGCTTCACGGATAAGGTCATTTTCAGTACAGCCATTGCCTCGATGGTTGGCAAGTTGTTGAAGCAGCGCCCACATCTCGGTACTGAAGTAGGCGGTGTGCTGAATAGTAAATATCCGGCGTTTGGACATCGGATCGAACCTTGTTTACCATTACCCTATGGTCCAAAAGTATATAGGTGTACGGCTCTCTTGCCCGCAGCCCCTCGCTAGCTTTAGTCCCAATTCTGACCACAACCTGACCCGATAGATTCTTGACACGTTGTGAAATGTGCCGCTTGGCGACTCGCTGGATGTGCCTTTCAACCGCCACTGGCGGCCCTTTGCCATACGCTACAAACGCTGCCAAGAGACCCATTTGCTTAGATCGGGTCACAACGGCATAAGGTAGTCTGTGATAGCCTCGTCAGGCGATGACCAAGCAAAGCACCTTACAGGCTGTCTTATATCAACACCTGTCGCGCCAGCGGCAGGGTGTTGTGTCGTTGCCTGATGAGGCAACGACGATGCAGGGCAAGTCGGCGACTTGCCCTGCACGGTGCGCGGTAGAGCGCACCGTACTCCCCCAGAGCGCAGCGACGGGGGCCAGCTTTAGCTGGCTACTCCCGCGTCCGTCACCCCTGAGGTGACACCGGACGGGCGCGGTGAGTAGCGATGTTGCAATGCAACATCGTATGGTCGCCTCGATGGCGACCATGGCCAGCGGCGCGGCCGCTGGAAGCGGTGGATAACTCACTAACTTGGCAAAACAATATTCAATGGCGACCCGCGTTGGAGTACAAGTTATAGAGCCTACATTGATTTTTAGTGCCATTTCTGACCACTGCCTGACCTGATAGGTTTTGTCGGCTCCACGCCTTAATCGCACAATCATTACCGACCATTGAAGTGAAGGGAGGCTCCATGCTTGTGGATTGGATAGAGGCATACGGGCGAACAACCCAGCTTTTCTATGCGTGGCTGATTCAATACGACCTAGTTACCGATGAGTATCGGCAGCTTGCTTATGCTGTCATGGGGACAATGATTTGGCAGCTCGTCTACCAGATCACAAGTCGAACGCCAGATGAGCTGCCAGTAGATATCATCTTTGATATGGCAACCGAAGCCATTTACGCCCCTCGTCAGCCCATGCTTATTCCTTTGCCTACATCCCATAGTGACTGGCAGCCCTTCGTCTTGGACGAAGCTGCTTTTCGTCAGGCTGCGGCTAAGTTGGATTCTCTGGTAATCCCACTGGTCGAGATAACGCTTGATAAAGGGCGATTCTGATGGTCCAAGTGTTTACCAGTCGCTTGACCAGAGACGATGATAAAACGAACTCTCAGAATACGCGTATTAATACAACGGTGCAATCCGGTCAGCAAGGTCGAGGCAGCGTTCTGGCTCCTACTTGGCCGCTCGTTGCTGGACATAAGTTGTATGAAGCGATGCAGAGTCAGAATCAGATAGAAATAGATCGCTGGAAAATTGATAAAGTGACAGGCCGACCAACAACGCCGCTCACCGACGAGGCCTATACGACGCAGTATTTAGGGCTGTTGCGAGATAGATATGCGCGAGACAAGCAGCCCTTTCTGGATCTGCTGCAAGGGGAACAGGTGACGCTGACCTGCTACTGCTCACCTAGCACCTTTTGTCATCGCCATATTGCAGTCGATGTCCTAGAAAAGGTTGCCGCCGTCCATGCTATGCCTTTTGAGCGGGGTGGCGAAATCGATCCCCATACGGGAAAACTGTGGTTAGCGCCCGATAATCCAGCCCGACAGCAAGTTCAGGTTGGAGTGGTCCCAGTGATCTCGCCGAATGGGAAAACGCCTGTCGGCTTTGCGACAGCAGCGCTTGTCACTCAGGCACAGCAGCGCCGTCTGATGGAAATAGGCCACTTTGCGCCTGATGAACAAACACAGGCTGAAAAATATGCCGATCATTTGCTGGTGAGTCTGAGGCAGGATAAACGTGTGACGATAGGGCGTGCTGAGGATATTCAGGAGACTGTGAAACTGTTGACTGATGAGGCTAGAGAAAATGGCTTATCTGGCTTATGGAAGCCACTCAGCCCTGAACGAAATGCAGCGTGGGAACAAGGCGACCATGCCATTAACCATACGGCTAACCAACTGAGACTCCCTTCGGATCGGCAAAGGGTCACGCTCAAGCTTCTGCCCATTATTTCGCCGGATGGTCGGACACGAATTGGGTATGCTGCCGCTGCGTTCGTGAGTCAGCAAGATAACAGTGCCATGCTGGAAGTTGCTCACTTTAACCCGAAGGCAAAGGAACGCGCTGAGGACTACACGCACGAGTTGGGGCAAACTCTCAACAAGCGGGGCTACTTGATGTCAGGCCACAATCGCGATGTTGAAAAGACCGTCCACTGGCTAACAAAGCAGGCTCAAGGCAACCGTCTCAACGGTGAATGGAACGCCATGCCTCCGGAGCAACGTCAGCACATGAACGACGATAATTTCAGCCTTGTTCATGCGTATAATGAACTTCGCACGGTTTCGACGACGGGCCTAAAAGCACAGGATTATGAGCGGTAAGCAAGCAACAGCGTCACTGTTTATCCAGTGGCCTGTCTCTTGTTTTGTCCAATACCCGCTGAAAGCTTCTTCGGAGCCGTCTTGCGGTAGCTTTCCTCCACCAGATGTCCGATAAACCCCCAGTCAAGGTCAACGTCAAGCCATATCCCAATCCAGCCGTGATGCCCTACATAGGGCGGGACAAAATAGCGTTCGGGTTCGGAACTGACGAGCATCTCCTGAAAGCTCAGAGTCGATTTACACCACAGCGACGGGCGATCCTCCATAAGATGTTGCATGGCGAAAATTTTATTCCGCACTTTGAAGACAGGCTTGCCGACACTCCCCTCGTTTTGTTCTATTGTTTCGGGTAAGGCAAGGCAGATAGTACGAAGCCGATGGAGTATGTCATGGTTCATCGAAATATAGCCTCTTTCTGAGCAAGCTCATGCTGCGCCAACCGACGAATGATGCTGTACAGATACACCTAACAACTCCTCTAGGTCCATTGGGGATATTTTTCCGTGTTTCCCAAAACAATGGCCCCAGCCGGTCTCAGCGTGATAGCTGAAATGCATTCCTGGTCTATCTCTCAGATGCGGCAGTGGACAAAGCGCACCGATGAATCCGTTAGAGCGCCAGCGCCCCTCTAACTGGTAAAGCACAGCATCGGTCAACGTATCAAGTGCTAATGGCGATAGTTTAGCGGTGTTGCGTTCCTGAGTTTCCCAAGTGTGGCGACGGTTCGTGTACGATAGAACTTTGGGCAGGAAGGGTTTGAACTCAGTCAGATCGTAGCGCCGTTCAGGATGGTAGCCCACGAAATGACACACGGCATGAGCGCGCCCCAATTTGGTGTTTATGGTTCCTGGCAGACGCATACTTTGCGCTACTGACAAGGCTGCATCACCATTGAGACGTTGAGCCAGACCATGCAGCAGCTTATCAGCCTGGATAAAATCTGTTGTTGGTGGGTCGAGGAACCAGTAGGCGTGATACCCGCGCCCGCTATGCAAAATACATGAGGCCGGGAGATCAAACCAGCCCAGACGGATAAGCGCATTATCGGGCTGGTCAATGTCCACAAATAACGCGGGCAAACAAGCCAGATTGCTTTTGCGACCGCGTGACCAACGGCCCAAGTCCTGATGGCGCGGCGCAATGCCGATATAAGCACCCCATCCTAGATCATTCGCTTTGTGTAGTCCAGACAAGGCCTGTTCAAGGGCGACAGTATCGCCTAGCCGCACATGACGCGATGGCGTAGGTTTATCGCCATCGGGGTGAATGGCAGTTAGCGTCAAGAAAACTGGCTCTGTACTACAGCCCGTAAATAGGTCACGAATGAAAGTTTCCGTTTCAGCATTCATCGTGCGTGTCCTCGTGCTAGATAGCTACGGTTTGATGCAACCATTACGACGGAAGGCTGATGTTTCTCACCTAGATTATAGCACAAACGTTCTATTAAACAAGTTTTGCGCGTAGAAAGTCGATAATTGCGACAAACAGGATGTCATCGTGCGATGACATCCTGTGCTTCACTTTTTGCGGCTTGCCTTAAAACAACTCAAGCTGCACGACTTCCATCAAAGGTGTGCCGTTGGGCGTAGTTTCACGAATGGGATCTAGGCAAGGATCAGGCAGCCAGCGCACTTGGGGAGGCTTTGGCAGGTCGTCAGGCGCATCCAATAGATTTACACGCCGTTTGCGGCGTGGTGCCTTAACTTTGGGCGAACGCGCTGGCTTTTGTAGTTGGATAGCAAACACGGTATTGGAGATATTCGTGATACTCCCGCCCAAATCCGCCAGCAGGAGCAGCAAGGGATCGCCTTTCCAATCAGGCTCCAATGGGGAAGCCGGTTCTACGGCAATGACCAGCAGTGGTTCAGCCGTCGCAGGAGTCAGTTCGGGCTGATAGATAACAGGGGTCATTGGCATAAATCGCTCCGGTACACTTGCCTCGACAAAAGGTTGCCGTGCATCATCGTATTGCTCGACGAGTGCCTCGATTTTGGCATAGAGTGGGTTTACGCGCAGCGCTTCTTTGAAAATCACTTGGTCGCTCGTCTCAGCCACGGTAATCTGGTCGGCTTCGCCACTGAGCAGCAACTCACGCAAGGTATTCATGATGTCGCCCTGTGTCTGGTTAAGCGCGGCTAGCGCTGCGCCGACACTGCCGGAGACAACTGCCGAAGCCCGCACTTTGTCTGACATGACCGCCATGGCTAACGCCTGTAGTTCGTTCTCTTTGGCGTTGCCCTCTGTCGGATTCCACCCGTAGACCCAGAAGTGGATTGTGACCTTCTTTTGCTGGCCCGGACGGTGTAGACGACACATCGCCTGCTCGAAGAGGTAGACACTGTAGGTCGGCACACCACAGAAATGCAGGTGATTGAAGGCAATCAGATCCAGACCAGTGGCTACCAGCGGTGGATTGACGATGAGGACATTGCTGTCTTTGTGTTCGAGCGCCTCGGTGATCACCGCTTCCCGGTCTTCCAGATCGCAGCGGGCGAAGTCCTCTGGCGCACACCACTTAACCACTTCCATATCGCCGGGGGTCGCTAGGATGAACGGCTTGAGACCGCGCCGTTTCATCGCGTGATAGAGGTGTTTGTTGGCAGGCCGCTTTACGCCGGATACATACACCACCGACCGGTCACCCAAATCGCGCCAACCATTCAGGCAGGCATCGGCTATCTCTTGGACAATCCTGCCTTCGGGACGCTCCGGGGTAAACGGGACCGCCGATGCCCACAGGTCGCTATGCAGTTTCTCATGGAGGCTAGCCTCTTCGACTTTCCCCTCAACGAGCAGTTTCGCCACCTTCTGACGATGCTCAGGGGCCATATAGATCTCATCCTGATCCGGGCAGAGACTCCAGCCCAGTGCCGCCTGCATCCACGCCGAAAACAGCGAAAAATCGCCGCGGGCGGCGAGCTTGGCAGCCTCCTGCCGGATTTGGCTTAGGCCATGCAACCCTGCTTTCAGTTCCAGTTCCGGAGTCAGGAAATGAAACTGCTCTTGCTTCTCCGGTAGTTCAATCCCCAAGTCGTCCAGCGTGAGGAACACCCCAATACTTAGCAGCCAGCGCACGATGGACGGATCGACCCCATTACCTTCGTCGGTGCGTTCAGTTTTCTTAATATGCGCCCCGTAGGCGCTGGGTGTGCCTTCACTGTCTACGCGGGTTCGCTTGGTGATGTATTCATGGACACCAAACAGATCCACAAAGCGCTCGACGGATTTCCAGCCAAAGGTTTCGCGGAACCGAGGTGAGAGTCGGTACAGCAGGTAGAATAAACTGGAGGCTTTGCCGCCAAAGATTGTCCCCGTCAGGGCAATGGTGCGCGTGGCACTCTCGATGAGCCATTGTACTGCCAGTCCTTGAATCGACGTTTGCGCCTTGAACATATGGCATTCATCAATAACAAGGAGATACTCGCCACGATGCTGCCGAGCGATGACCTTCGCCAGCTCCCACCGGGCCGATCCGTGATTGGGATACACTTCACCCCGTGTCCATGACGCATAACGGTTGCGCGGCTTGGGACTAATCTTAGAATGCTTGGTTGTGCTGCCCAAGCGGGTGAAAGTAAACAGGGGTGCGCCACAGCGTTCAGTTACGGTTGCTGGCACCATCCGAGTCACCTTAACGAGTTTCTGGGGATCAGTCCCTTCGGGCAGATGCTGCGATTGATATTTGCGGCCCTGCCACACATAGAAAGTTTGAGCTTCCATGACGACTTTGCCCCCTTCGCGCTTGACCCGCTGCACTGTGCCTTTGCAGTAGTATTTCTTGCGCTTATCTGGGTCGGTGATCTGCTCGACAGACAACGCTTCGTCGCCTTTGCGGTTCATGGCAATCGCCCCGCATTCCGGGCATTGGGCGACCGTATAGGTCTGAAGGCGACCCTCCGCGTTGCGTTGGAGATGACCTGCTTCATCCCAGAGCGGCATCGCCTTCGGGATGAATGCAGCCTCCCAGTTGGCACCGAGTTTGGCATCCTCTTTGGACAGTACCAAGATGGTCAAGCCGGGTGCCGCGAAAGCATTGTCGATGTCTTCAACAGCACAGTCCTCGTAAGTCTGGATAAGCCAATGTCCGCACTCAGGATTGCTGCATTTCAGGCGGCTCAACCGCAGCAGCTTGTCCTTGAGCTTGAGACCTTTCAAGATCTCTGCACGGGACAGGCTAATATCAGCCACAGCGCCGCAGTCCTGGCAAACCACACGGCTGCCGAGTAACTCATAATGTGTCACACGGTGCGGCGCACGACCCGGAATAATGACCGTCGCCTTCTGACCGCCGATCTGCATCTCGGAGAAGTTAGTGGTCGCTTCCCGTGCCCACTTGTTGACCAGATGACCGGGACAGACCACGACGATCTTGAACATCGCTTTCAGCGTCTTCTCGGTCAATCGGATCGCTTCCTTGAGGCTGCGGACGTGCTGGCGGTGGCCTGTGCGCTGTGCCTCAAGCAGATCGCTCTCCAACTCACCGAGTTTTTGCAAGGTGTCTTTGAGAGGCAGCATGGCGCGTTCGATCTGTTTCGCCAGATACAGGTACAACGTCAGCATTCCCGTACTGGTTTTGCCCACACCCATCTGACCAACTTCGATGACGCTGGTCGTCGTGTGCTGCATGGCATAAGCCATCGCCGCGGCCTTGATGATTTGGGCCGGTAGCATATTCTGGTAAAGGTGGGCCACCTCAGACTTGAGTACCTTAACTGCCTCACCCTCGTCGCGCTGGGCCAAGTAATAGCCATCGTGTTTCGCTTTCACACGCAGTTTGTCGCCATTGTGCAGTCGCAGCCGGGTTGCACCAGGTAACACACCGGGCGCTTTGAAATGTGGCACATACGGCAGGTAAGCATCCAACATCGTTTCAGGGTCGAAGATAGGTTTGAGGGTATCGGCAATGGCCGCTTTGAGCGTGTGTAGGTGGCGCAGGATGAATGACTCCATCCGGCCGGGATCGCGGCTGCTGAACTTATGCAGTTCACCTGTGTCGATATTCATCACCACCAGATGCACCACCGCAATCTCAGTGACAGTCTCTTTCTCGGTGATGCCATCCTCATCGACTTCGACGACTGGCTCGGTCTTCTCTTTTGTGCCGTAGCCCGTAATCAGGCAGCGACCCAAGTCAGGATCATCGATAGGCATTCCATCAAAGGCACCGGAACTGATGAGATTGGCAATGTGTCCATCGCCGAGTTCAAGGAGAGGCTGCCATTTGCTGGACAATGAAGCGGACTGGGTGAGGCGTGTCCATAACGCGGTGGTGCTGATGCCCATCTCGTGGAGACAAGTCAGGCTGTCTTCCAGATCCGGCACCGTCATCGTGAAGCGCTGCGGAGCCTTACTAGCAGGAACCTCGAAGCTGAACTGTTCTTGCAGGGTCAAGGTCGCCAGGCTGCTAGCGGTGTAGATCACGGAGCGGATTGCCTCACGCTTATTCGCCTGCCGACGCTTGGCAAAGACAACCACTTCCTTGAAATGACGCTGTGCGTCTGGATAGCGATAGCACACCACCTGCTCGTAGCAGCGATCCAGCAAGCGCTGCGTGTCGGGTCGAAGGGCGGAGTCCTCGGTCGTGATGAAAATCAACCAGCCGCCCGGCACCAGCCACTCCTCGGTCAATTCGAGCCAGCGGTTTTGCTCCTTGCCACGTTCATCAAAGGGTGGGTTGAGGTACAGCAACGAGAACGTATGCTTGCTGGTGTCGATAAACTCTGCCGCACCACTGACCAGCCGACTGATACCCTCGCGTCGCTCGTTCAGTACCGTTTGGAGCGCCGTGGCATAGCGCTGGCGACTGATTTCGCAGCCATAGACTAGGGCTTCAGCCTTATGGGCTTTCACCTGATCTTTGAGGATCTTCAGTGCTGCCCCTTCGCCCATGCACGGGTCGATGAACGAAATGGTCGCCCCGGCGGCGATGCTCAATTGGGCGACGATCCAGTGCATCATCGCATCAGGAATGGGGTAGTAGCCAATCTTTTCAATTGCAGCGCGTCTCATGACACGGCTCCTTTCTCATCAGACTTGAACACAATTCCTTGCGCCCGCTGGGGATTGGCCATGATCACCTCACCCCATAGCTCACTGACCTCACTACACGTCAGCCGATAGGCACCTTGCTCGACGGCACCAGCGGCTTTAGGCGTGATGTAGCCGCCGATATACTTGCACACCATGACTCCGCTCAAGCCGAGTTTGGGAGAAGTTAACTGCTGGTCAGCGACTTGCTGGAACAGCCAAGGCATCCAGCCGATATGCAGGGGCCGTCCTAGTCGCACACGCAGGGCTTGATAGACGTTGTATAGGTCTGTTGTCCAAGCTGTGGGTTCATAGCGGGCAAATTCTGGACGATTGGGGGCTTGCCGATAACGGACATAGCGCTGCCAGATCGCGGCCACGGTTTCCGGATCGTCTGTTTCGGGAATGCGGATCGGCCCAGACACGAGGACATAGCACTCTTGCTTGGGAGCAGCAGTAGTCGCGTCCAGAGAGACAATGCGCCCTTCGATGGCCCGGTTCTTGAGACTCGCCGAGATTGCTTTGTAATTCAGGTCGGGCAAGCGGAAGTTGGAGAAACTGCTGCCATTGACGAGGATGAATCCCACCCCATCGCCCCGCCCTATATTGCCGGGGTTGAAGGGTTTGGCGAGGAGTTGTTTAATCGCGTTGCGCGATCCCACGAAATCAATGAGGATAGGTTTACCCCGTTCCCAATCATGGATGTGCGCGATGAGCGCTGCCTGTACATCGTCGGTCTGCACCGAGCGCATCACGCTTTCTTCATTCGACCCGGATTCCGCTGGCATCGCAGCCACAGGGGTTGCTGTATAACGCACCAACTCTGGGGCGGAAGTTGTGTTCGCATTTTCCGGCAACAGCTCAAGTGAAGTTCGATGAGATTCACTGACCGTCTGCGATATGGCGATTCCGCCGTTGTTAGGAAACAGCCCACTATCCGAACGCGACTGGACTAGGTCGGCTGAAGCAGCAAGTGATGGTTTCGCTTCGCCAAGGGCTTGGATAGCAACGGGCAAAACTTCACCAATGTAATACCATTGTTGACGGCGGCGCGACCAGCGCGCTCCAGCCTCATCCAGAATATCCTTTACCGGTTTTGTATTGCCGCCGATCCACCACCAAGTCTTGCCCTTTCCTTCTCTGGCAGAGCGTTGGATGGTGATGTCTGAACTTGGCGCAGATCCCAGCGCCGATGGAATGACGAAAGGGCCATCGCTACCCGGAACTGTCGGATAACTTGTGGCGCACGTCGCAGCAGAGACGAGACGATAATCCCGATGACCACTTCGACTGCCATCCCCAAACGGAAATTCATACCAGTGGCTATCCTGCCATAGAAAAGTCTGTGGCGAGCTTCGATAGGACCATGTGATAGTCTCAACGACCTTCTTTTCTTCGTCTGTTACTTGCAGGATTAGAAAACTGTGGACAAGGTACTGCACACCTGGTATGTAGATGTATTGGTAGGGAGAGTGGGAAGATGTCAAGTCCGACGCATGGTTGCCGAACAAACGCAGCAAGATAGTCGGCACAAGCTGGGTGCATTTGATACACAACAGCTCCTGTCGCATTTCGGTACCATAGATAAAAAGTGCAATCGCGTGCATCTTTAGTTGACCTCCATTCATGGTTTGAAGCGGAATCAAAAATGCCTGACAGAGGCCAGGCAACTTCGAGAGAATTAGCTTGTAGAAATCGTAAGGAAGCGTCAGCTTGCACCTTCTAAGGGGTGCAACATCACACCATGGAGAACTTGAACAGGCCGACCTTTTACGGCTTCGTCTTGTAGAATTGAGGTATAGATCTTGACCCCCTCTACCTTACTTTCCGTTCAAGTTGGGTTGCCCGCCGACTATGGCCCAGACCACATTTCACGCAAATCGTGGCAGTCGGGCATCTTCAAGCAGTCCGTTAGTGGTCCCATCTGGCTTGATCCACTCAACCTGGCAGGCGACGGTCAGCAGGATTTACACAATCACGGTGGCCCGTTCCGCGCTGTGCTGGCTTATAGTGCGGCCCATTATCCAGTTTGGCTACAGGAACTATCGGTTGTGGATCTTCCCTATGGAAGCTTTGGCGAGAACTTCACGGTTTCCGAGGTGACCGAAGCGACTGTTTGCCTGGGAGACATCTATGCGGTAGGCGAAGCCCGTTTGCAAGTCGCTCAACCCCGTTTTCCCTGCTGGAAACTGGCGCGTCGGATGGGAATTAGGGATCTGACGGCTCGTGTAGAGGCCAAAGGCTGGGGTGGCTGGTATCATCGTGTGCTGCACACCGGCTATGTGCAAGCTGGCGATGCCTACCAGCTGCTAGAACGCCCTTATCCACAGTTTTCCATTGCTCGACTGAACAATCTCATGACTGACCGCGAAGTGAACCCAGCGGCCTGCGCTGAGCTTGCCGACCTGGAAGTGCTTTCTCCCGGTTGGCGTGAAGTGTATGCTGACAAGGTTAGTTGAGGTAGGCCAGCAGGTCGTCCTTCGTAATGGGGACACTCCGTATTGCTAACCCCTCGGCATCGACGAACGTGAGAAACGAATAGATGGGTAGGCGGTTCAAGAGCTTGAAAGTATATTCTCCCGCCACATGGCCCATCAGGTCATTTACCAAAAGCCGCTGTTCACCGCTCTCCATCAGATCGGCGCAGGATAAGTCGAGGGTCGGCGTAGGCACAGGTTCTGGCTCTGGTTCCAGCAGTGCTGGAAAGACTAATGCCGCGTTGGGCAGACGGCTGAATCGGCCTGACTCGATGCTGCGAAGCACCTCTGACTTATCGCTCGAACAGCCAATGATGACCTGCCCACTGCTAGCCGCATTGCCACTGTCAATCCAGACCCCTTTGACTTTCGACAACTCAAGGCGAGCTAAATGATTATCGACGGCTCCACACAATACTGTGCCATGCCCCTGCGTATGTTGCTCAGTATCGAATGGTGCATTATGCCAGATAATGTTCAGGCCCATGGCCAGATTGAAACGTCGGGCGAGGACTTCCGCTTTGTAGTAGCCTATATCAGCTTGCGTGAACATCTGACGACCTACATTTTTAGCTTCTACTTTGTCGGGGTCTACAAAGCGGATAGTTGGCACATGCTGTCGCCGTCGGCGGAGATCCCAGACGATGCGGCAGATCGTCCGCGCCCACTGGCTTCCCGTCCCGCCCAACCCCACCAGAACGATCTCGGTCAGGGTATTGTCGGGGTTAAAAGCGTGTACTTGAGTCATGCTGCACCTTCCGGATAACATCGGACAGTGTAAAGTCGAGTTTTACCAGATCACCGGTGGGATACCGACGCGCCCCACCTTTTTCTACATTGATGAGTTTCTGGCGAATGTCAGCGGGGTGACTCTTGCTCTTCCCATGGACGCTGTGACTGGTAAATATACTGCCCAAGAGCAGCGTCCAATCTTCATCGAGTGTGGAATTGGCTAATCCCTCCGGCGAGACTTTTTTGACGGACCCCCAACACACGGAATGGCTATCCATGTTCGGCAGTGGTGCTAGGAACAGAGGCATGTCAAGCGTTGTCGGACGGCGTTTGACCGCATAGACTCCATAGCGCGGGTTATCGTTGGCGCTCGTGACCCGGATCATGACCAATCCTGGCAGTGGCACCCGGACGGATGTTTCTGAGCCATCCAAAAAGAGGGCCGTCTGCTGCGGTTTGCGATAGTCCACGATAAGCTTTTGGATGCCTTCCGTGGCAACATAGAGGGTATTGCTGGACAGCAGTCCTGTCTCAAAACGCACTTTGGCAGAGAGGGCCGTCGCTAGCTGCTCTGGACTGACGGGGTATTCAGTTTCACCGCCATTTTCTAGCCGACGGCGCATAAGGATTCCATACGAATAGAAATTCAAGGTGAGGTGCGGCAGTTCTTGGACTGCCGCTTCAAGGGCGTTCAGGCCATTGAAAGCGCTGAGTGTGCCTAGTACGGTCATTGGAGGATGTTCCTTTCTTTCGACCCGACTGAGCCGAAGCATTGAGCAATTTATGAAGGTTATGCTGGAAAACCTGACGGAGTTCGCTATCAGTCTGAAGCACCTGCAACCCGGCTTGGGCCTCGTCAAAGATAGACATTGCTTCGGTCGCCATGGCATTCATCGCCTCAACGTTTTCTGCGTGCCACTCCAACAGGGCAATGCCTGACTCCCAAAACTCCTCTGTCGTCATATCTAAACAGGTATTGCCACTGCTGGCAAACAGCCAACTGAGCAGTGAGCAGAGGTGATGGTAAGTGGTGCCAGATTGTCGCTCGACGCTGGCGTATAACGTGTTCGCTAATTCGCCAGCCCGCCAGATATCAGTCTCGGTGCAATCTGGCTGGATACCGAAATCGGTGAGGATAGCGACGAGTTGGGGATAGTTTTCGAAAAAGTCGTCTTCGTAGAACGAGACTCCCAGCATCTCCACCGGCACACCACCTGGTATTTCTTCAAGCGCGTCCAGTTTCATCACGAGGTGGGCATTGATGCCGTCCAAGAGGAAGTTATCTATTGTCTGCTCATTTGCCCCTTGCCAGACCAACTGTGAGGCCCCAGCGTATACCTCTGGAAATAACTTCCGGCAGAGGTGCAAAGCCCAGGTGATCTCGTTCACAGCTTCGTCAAAAGCCTCGTCACTGCTGTCACTGGGATGCGTGAGGATGTTTGATGGGTCCAGCCAAGCGGCGGCCTGAGCCAGCGCTAATCGGGGATCTGCCAACAACGCCTTTCCCAGCAAGGCTTGTGCCGCCAGTAATGTGTTCATAGACAAAACTCCCTGCAAGGCAGTGTAGCCAGCGTCGTCGGCGGCAGTACCTGTAGTTTCCAGACTGCGGCGGCGCAGTCTTTGGTATAGGCGATCATCTGGGTAGTGGCTTCGATGATAATCGCCGCAGGAACCTGAGGAAACCATGCCCCGGTGTTATGGCGGAATTGCTTGAGCAGTTCCACCCCTTGTAGCTCCACAGGGATGATCTCTCTCAGGCAATCGGCAAGTTCTAAACTTGTTGTGACTTGAAGCATAAAATCTCCTCTCTTGGAAGCATAAAGCTTCCTAAAAATGGTCGTTGGAAACGTTTTGGCAAGGGTTTGCCATCCTTTCTGGAAGCATAAAACTTCCTAAAGTGGGATTTTGAAGCATAAAGCCTCCTAAAATTGATAGGCGGGAGTTATCTAGTAGAGCCAAAGTGGTGGAGCAGCATCTACTTTGGCTCTACTCCGAGGGTATTGTGGGATCGCCAGATTTCGGCGCAGTGTGCCTCAAATCCCGCCCTTTTTGCATCGGGTTAGAACCATAACGCTTCCATGCACTTTGGAACCATAATGCTTCCAAACGGAAGTTTTATGGTTTAAGTTACAACTTGTGATGCCCGTGAACATAATACTTAGCCTTTGCGTCCCGGCTGCGGGAGAAATTCGACGATTTTGGTATCGCCCTCAATACGCTCACGGACGGTAGCATTGACCACTTCTGGATAAGTGGCTTTCAAGAACGTGCGAGCCTGTTCTGGCGACAATTTGGCGGTTGCCTCGTCTGCCACAATACGATTCGCACCAATTTTGAAGATAACGTGGCTGGGTTGGGCCGCAGTGGTTGCATTATCCGGTGTGGACAGCTGCGGTTCTGCATTTGTCTCAGTAGCTTCAGGTTGAGAATTTATCGTCTGGTCAGACATGATCTGGTTTTCCTTTCGATCACTACAGTAAGGACATTTGGATAGAATTGACCGGAGGAGCTACACGAATCAGCGGATCGCCCTCGGTAGCCAGTACGGCGGAAGTTGGTGTTTCACTGGATGCGTCTTGTGCTTCGGAGTCCGCTGGGTTATCGGCGCTAGCGGTTTCAGCACCTTCGTCGTCACCTGCCGTAGTGTCAACGTCGGTGACTGAAGTTGTGGCGGGAACAGGCGAGGCTTCAAATAACGCAGGCGGTGGGTTCTGCTCAACCTCGACCAATCGAGCCGCACCTTGTTGAATGGCGTTCAGGATGCCTTTCAGGTCGTGGTAAGTAAAACTGTTGACACAGGCCAGCTCACCGCGTTTGGTGAGGAGTGTCCCTGTGCCGTCGGGATTGAGGGTTATCGTCAGAATAGTCGACGGGGGTGGTAGCTTCGACTTTGTACTTTTCTTGGGAGAAATAGTCGTCATAGAACGCTTCCTTTCACTGAACAAACAGCGGGGTCACGCTGACCCCACTGCGATAGGGACTAATCTCGTGCTTTAACCAACTGGCGCATCCACGTCACAAAGTCCGCAGCGAAGGCGAAATGCTGAGCCTGACCTTCGAGCGCAGCGCTTCGCAGCGAGTTCATGGCTTGGTCCAGCTTCTCAAGCGGATAGCTGTCGTAATGGCTCTCGACCAGCACTGCCGCCGCGGCGTGCAGCAGCGACAAGGCTGCGCTCACCCAAGCGTAAGCCACCCGTCCCCGCCACGAATGCACCTCACTTGTCCGGCAGACTGCCAACTCGACACTCTCTTGGGCATAGAGGATTTCATAGAGGGCGTAATCGGTTTCGGATTGAGGGCGTTCTGGTCGGGTCGATGGCGCGAAGTTTTCTAGGTGTTGGCGAGCCAGCGCCACCAGATCCGCACTTATGGGGCGGATAAGCTGCATCAGGCTGACTTCGGCGCCAGCGTAAAAGGTAGCACCGGAACGCTCCAAACTGGCATCGATCAGGAGATTGAGCGTGGTATGGGCAAAAGCATGACCACCATACGCTGGGCTATGGGCAATGAGCTTGAGCAGCTTCGCTTCAAACAGACGGTAGGTATAGTTGTTGTACCGCGTGTTGTAATGCTCGTAGACTTTGGCGGGAATGTTCGTATAGGACTTCACCGATTGCGTCATCATTTCATACTCCTCAACTCAAACGAGACACGAAAAAGCCCACGCTGCCGAACACAGCGTGGGCTTACCTTATAGCTTCGGTTGTGGCGACGGACGGTTAGAAAGACGTTACAAAGCGGGCGTTGGCATCGGGGATAGTCTCGTTAATGATCTCGACTAGTGCCTGAAGGTATGCGCGTGGTGCCGTGAAGGTATACACAATGTCGGCTTTCCATGTCCCTTGCCGTACCGTAATGAGGGCCAGATCGTCCTCTGGCAAGACGCGATACCACGCCGATACCACTTGATCGCCAGCAGTACGATGAGTGATGAGCACCAGATGTTCGGCACGTATCGTCATGGGACACCCTCTGAATGCGAGACATTGTGGCCCGATTGTAACGGATTTTCCTAGCGTTGAACCAGTTGACGCAAGGTATCCTTGATCGCCTGTGGGGTGTGGTCAATGTCATCGGTGTCGATGAAGTACACGTCGCCGGGATACAATTGAGTCAACCAGTAGTCACGCTCCGCCCGGAGTTTCTTGTGATGATAGCCGTTCACTTCCACCGCCAGTGCATCGCTAGAGGTCTCCACCACAAAGTCAATCAGGAAGTGATGGGCCACATTGCCAAGATCTGTCGCCGTGAAAGCCACCTGAGTCAGAACATGCAGGTCATGAGCCAGCGCGAGTTCTGCCAACCAGCTTTCCACGATGCGTTCGTAGCGTGACGGGTGTTCAAGTTGCTGCTGTCGGACAGCCTTGAGCGCAAAATCGGCTCCATACAAGGTTGCGGTCGCAGCGTAGCCTTTCTTACCCGCTTCCGAGGTTTGACACTTCTTGCAGACGCGCTGTTCGGCTTCGGCTTTGTCAGCATCAGAGCGAGTCAACCAGCGGACATGGTTACACGAGGGATTGGCGCACCGCACGGGGAAGCACAAATCCTCGCGGTGCGGGCGATCTGAACGCGGCGTTGGCAACCGCCGGCCTTTGGTACGATCTACCAGTGGCGGTTTGCCAAAATTTGCATTGTCTGTCATACTTTCCTCCACATCAAATTGCAAAGTTTTGCAAGCCAAGGGCGACTGTTCATAGCAGTCGCCTTTGCTTTTGGCTGGAAACAAAAAACGACCGATAAGGTCGTCTATCTGGAATGAATACCTGCCCAGGGGTTTAGCGAATTTTTGAGAGAGCTGACACAATCTGGGCGCGGGGCATTTTGACCCACTCGACAGACGGAAATGCTTTCAGCAGCTCGTCTGCGGTGCTGCCCAGTGCCTTGACCTGCGGCATGTTGCGCTTGAACTGCTTACCCAACCACCCCTCGACATTTTTGCTGGACTGCACAACGCGCAAGGTGTAGACCGCCTCACTGCCTTTCAGTCGCCCTTTGAGCGTGTCCAGAGCCGTGATAAGCACTTGCAGTTTGGCATAGTCAGCCGTCGTCGTGTCGAGATGCGCGACTTCCACGCGCTTCTGATACAGGACAGCCCCGGTGGCATCTAGCGCCCGCAGGCCAAAGATGCCTTGCTGGGCAGTGTCCGTGAGGGTGGTATCGAGGATAACTTCGACCACGGCAGGGTGAGGAACACATGGCTTGTCAGGTGATTTCGCTTGGGTTTCCTGCTCTTTGACCTGCGCTTGCTCGCCAAAGGTGAGCAGATCTACCGGTTTGCCCAACTGCTGCATGTAAGTGTGGCCTGCCAGCGTCCCTTTCGACTGCCCGTTCCAGATGAACAGACCGCGATCTGAGCAATCCACCATGACGCGATCCCGTGCCGCGTAGTCTTTCGCCTTATCAGGCGCGACTCGCCAGTAGCGCCCGGTGACACTGCCGCTAACCTGTGAATTGCGGGGAGCACTGCCCAATCCGAAGCACACATAGTTCACACCGAGTTCATTGCACGCCGCGACGACTGCCGCATCGACCCCTTGTGCGTCGCCGACGTGAATGGCCCAGCCGTTGGCTCTGGCCCGCACAACTGCTTTATACGCAGCGTGAAGCATGGCCTCAGTTGCTTGGCGGCTGCCCGCGATAAGGAGACGATACTGACGGCAGCTATACACGAGCGGTCTTTCAGTGGACATAGGGGAGACTCCTTTCGAGAGGCTGTAAAACAAAATGTTCTGAAAGTAGCAACCAACCGCGTGGGGGCAACAGCCGGGTAAAGGGGAGTCCGGCTTGATGCAGAGGATTGTCTTGCGTGGTTGGTCTATCTCACCCGGTTCGTCTGGAGCGTGGCCTGAACGTGCAAAGACTTGTGCTGATACAGTGGCTGTATCTGCGGCACAAGCCCATTCAGAGGCCGATCCGGCGTACAGCAGCGTGTGCTGTACAGTTCACGACCGTCCTAAACGCCAACACTGCCGCAGGCAGGGTCGCCTCCGGCAGCGGGGTGAGTATGCAGTCTCAATTGCGCCATGCACCGTCAGGTATCCACTAACGTTTAATCCGTTAGCCTGCTTCGGCAGTGCCCTTTCGGGCGTTCTGCGGCTCGTGCAGATACCGTATGCATGTCCTCTTATCGACAGGTTGTTCTACAATACTGCCCTCCCTGCAACACGCCGATCTCAGCAGTCTTGTACCCGTCAGGGCGCAAGGATTTTTGCATGAGCGCAGCGGCACAAGCCAAAGCAAAAATCCACAGCGAAGCGCTTGCGCTTTACAGGGCTGCGCGGCGTGTTAGATTCGCGGCAGTATTCGTAGAAAACAACCTTGTCGGATAAGCAAAGGACGTGCGCCGGTGAAATCTGCATCGAGTCGCTCACATCCAACAAAATTTGATCTGTATTTTAGAATCGATGCTCCGCGTGCTTACATGCCCAACTTGAGCAGATGCGCGACGATACTCGTGGCAATCGTCAGGACAATCGGCATCGCGCCCGCGACGTTTTCCGCCGCCTTCTTGAGCAGATTGGCCTTCGCCTCGACCCCATCCTTATCGGGGTGATCGGCGGCAGCTTCCTCGACGGCTTCTTTCGCACGCTTAGCGATCTTTTTCGCATCGTCCTGATGAGCGGCGGGTGCGTTCTTGAGCGCGGCTTCCAGCTCAGCGATGAGTTTTTGCAGTTCGGCTTTGTCTGGGTCGGGGGCTTGCAGCGCACCGACGGTGGACGAGAGATTGCCGAGCGTGAGGGTCACGGCTTGCTGAAAATTTTGCGTCCCGCCAATTCCCACGATCCCGCCCTGAACGTTACTGCCACTGATATTGATAGTTGGTTTGTCGTCGGACATGATTCATTCTCCTTGTGGATTGCTATTACTGCTAAACTGTTCAATGGCTGCGATCACCTGCTGCACAACAGATTGATAGGGGTTGCCATCCGGTAACGCGGCGGGCTGATCCGCCAACACCGCCAGCAGCGCATCGACAAAATCTACTTCGAGCTGCCAGTCGGCCCCTTTGGCAGCGAAATCGGCGCGGATACTCTGCAATTTTGTGCGCCAATTGTCCAGCTTATCCGGCGCACTGGTTTTGACGGCAAATGTATTGCCTGCCAACATATTGATCGTTTCATCGGGCAGGGTCGAGGGCGGCTGCACAGGCTGACTCGGCGCAGCCTGCGTGCCAGCGGCGGCTAACTGCGCGAGCAGCGCTTCGATAGTTTCGTCTGCTACATCGGACTGCTTGAGCAGCGTGCGTACTGCGTCCGGCCCACGCTGGCGGTAGAGGTTAGTTATCATTTTCATAACTTCCTCTGGGGTTTGGCCTACTGTCGGCTCCGGCTGACCGTCACGTTCGCGCTTCAACTGTTCCAACGCCCGCCGATCACTTTCCAGATCGGGGTGTTCGACTTGTTCATCGAGTTCAACGCAGCGGGCTACATAGTCAATAGCCTGATCCAGATCGCCCAATGCGCGATAAACCATGCCGATATTGAAACAGGTAACGGCTTCCCCGCCGCGATCGCCCACCGCCTGATACAGCGGCAAGGCTTGCTCGTAGAAGTCCAGCGCCCGCCGCTTCTCGCCCAGCGCGGAGTAGACCAAACCAATGTTGTTGAGGGTGGTGGCTTCCCCGCCGCGATCGCCCACCGCCTGATACAGCGGCAAGGCTTGCTCGTAGAAGTCCAGCGCCCGCCGCTTCTCCCCCAGCGCCGAGTAGACCAAACCCAGATCGTTACAGAAATAGGATTCGTTTTTCACATCGTGCAACTGGCGGCTGGCAGTTAGCCCCATCTCCAACCAGTCGATCTGGTGCACTTCGCGGCGGTTGGCGAGATAGCGGCTGGTCTTCAGGGCGAAGCGTTGGGCGCGGCTCAATTGCGCATCATCCAGTGTCTCTGGGCTGAACGCCTTGACCAAGCCACTGCCAACAGCGTGAACATGCGGTAGGTAGGCCGACAGTTCGGCCCATTGTTCCGGCGGCAGCCGATAAAAGCCCTCGGCAATCTCAATCACCCGATCTGCGTAGCGGGCGAATACTGCGTCCGTCTCAGCCGCGCCTTTCAGCAGATCCAGCGCACGGCTTCGCAGCAGCGGGTGCTGGCGATACCAACCCTCCCCGCTAACGGGATCGGGCTGGAGCAGCGAGAGCAGCCGCAGCGTATCGCACGAGTCGATCACTGCCTCAGGCGGGACTTCCCACAGCGCCGCCAGAATCGTCCGGTCAAACGGCACATCGGGCGGCAGCATCCCCAATGCCCGGAAATGCGCCTGATCGGGGTCGGGCAGGTCGTCGTAGCTGTACGACAGCACCAGCGTCAGGTTGTCTTCGCGATCTGGCCCCTGATCGAGTTTCAGTCCGCCGAAGCCTTCACCTGCTAGCAATCCTTTCTGATAAAGCGTAGTATGCGCCGTCAACGCATCGGCCTTATTTTCCGCCTTCTGAACGCGCCGCACTGCCAGATCGAGCGCCAGCGGGTGTCCACCGAGCGCCATCACCAGCGCCTTCAAGGGATCGTGGGGCAGCCCTTTGAGATCGTCATAGGTCAGCAGCATCGCCAGCCCGTCCTCGGCAGCCATGCGGTCCAGCGCATAGGGCTGTTTGGCGTGCAGATCGATAGCCAGATTCTGCGAACGGGTCGTGATCAAGATCGTGGAGTTAGTCGGCGCGGCAGCTTGCAGCAGTCGAGCGGCGGCTTTGCCTTTGCCCTCCGCGTCATCCCACACATCATCCAGCACCACCAGCACGCGATCCGGTTCGCAGTGTTCGCACGTTTGGGCAATCGCGGTTTCGAGCAATCCCTTGACTTGCAAGGCGATCTGATCCGGTTTGGCATCGGGCAGCGCATAGTTAGGATTGCCGTGCTTCGCCCAGACCTGCAAAATACTCAGCGGATCGGGGCTGCGTGTCACACTCGCCCATAGCACCGCCCGAAATGTCTTTTCATGGTGCAGCACATTGGCGAGGCGGCGGGCCAGTGTCGTTTTGCCGATCCCGCCCAAGCCATGCACCGCCGTGATCGCCGTCACCTCGCCACGCTTAAGCTGATCGCACAGATCGGTCAATACCGTATCGCGTCCGCCGAATTGGGCAGGGTCTTCGGGGGGTGGTGGGCAGGTCATCACTGCTTCTTGCACGATATTGATCACCACATCGCCGTAGAAATATTGCTTGCCGCCGATGTTTACAATCGCGCCCTGTATGGTGCTGTCGCGAATGTCGATGGTCATGAACTCGGCGGCAACCAGCGCGTCCTGAAAGTGTGTGATCACTTTTTCCAGCGCGATTTGTAGCAGTAGATTGCCCTTCGTCGACTCGGAAAGTTCACGCGCTGCCACAACATAATCCGACCAATTGCGAATGGCAGTCAGCAGCGGTTTGGCCTCGTCTTTGCCGCCGCAGATCTCGCGCACGGCCTCGCGTTGGTCATCTTCTGCGCCTGCCTCACGCACGGGCCAGAGCAGTCCAGCGGCGAATACACCATATTTGGGATCGATACCTTGTGCGCTTTTGCCCGCCGCCTGAATCGCCTTGCGGCAGGCAGCGAGGGAGCCGGGAAGCTCTGCACTCCACTGGTCCATGAAGGTCATGCGGACATCCTTTTGATGTGTGAGACAGGCCCTAGAGAGACACTAGCCTGATTATATAATAATTATCAAAAGCGCTAGTGGATGTTTATGGGCAATAAGCCAAAATGCCGCTTGTGCAGCGACAATTTTGAAGGGCTTATAGAGGGCGGTCAGATTTTGGAGCTATGCGCCAAGTAGTGTGGGGGTGCCGAAATATTGTCAGTTGAGTAGTTCCTTAGCGAGTTCCGCTTTTGGGTTGGGGAGACTCTTTCTTTTCCACTGCCGGCTTTGTGAGGGGTCGATCCAGAATCGATTGGCAGGGTTGCACTAATTTGGTGTTATCTTGCTGCTCTACTTCGGCTAAGAGTTTCGCAAGGTCAATGAGCCGTGCCACCATCCGCTTTATTTCAAGTTCTTCACTCATTTTCAACGCTCAATATACATCAACAAATTGATGTATATTCTATTTCGACTCGCTTTTATTGACAAAATAGATTTATTTTGCTTTAATAAAATACATCAATTTGTTGCGTATTTCAAAGCGAGGTGGCGATGCAGAGACACGAAACTGAGTCACTCGGCACATTTCTAAGTTATGTTATGGCACAAAATGACGTTAGTGCCGGAAAGCTGGCGCAAGCCGCAGGGGTCGCCGAAAACTCGATTCGAAACATGCTGCGCTTCGGCCTAGAGGATGATGCCCCTGCTCCTAGCCCAAAGTTGTTGGTTGCAGTAGCGGATTTTCTGCGGCTCGATCCGACTTGGCTGTTTTCATTGGCGGGTTACTTGCCGACCACACGCCGTGAGATCGGCGTAATGGGTGAGTATGTCGCTGCACGTTTTGAAGAACTGACACTGGATCAGCAAAATGGGTTGTTAGACACGCTCGAAGATTTCGAGAAAGCTAATGGGCTTCCGCATTATCGACAGGAAATTCGCAAGTGGCAGAAGCAGGCCCACGAGCTGCGAGGCAACCGTTCGCTGTGGTTCATCAAGCCTGATCAACTACTCACCCGTCTGTTGGGGGGGATTTCCGAAGAGGCAATGCTGCGGAGTATCGAATTCCACCTCGGTTTGTTGCTGCCCAACACACCGCCCACCAGCGATGATATTTTACATGTGACGCAGCACCCTGTAGGTAAGGCAATATTAGGCGAGATTCTGCCAGAAAAGGATGTGCCGACCGGTTTGAGCCGTCTTTACTATCTGAGCCACTTCAATGAAGACAGAGCTATCAAGTTAGAAGTCAAAGGAACCATTCTTGCTACATGGCAGTTGCTCGTTGATGCCACAGAGTTGCCAAATCGCCGTGAGGCGCAGTCATAAATTGGGCTTCCTAGGTGTGGGTGACGACCTAAAAACACAAAATCGCGAATGCGTCCTATAATGCTGCAACGTATCCGCGATGGTCAGGAGTCATGATGCGTTTAAAACAGATTTCCGTGTCGCATTATAGGGAACACTGAACGCCATGAGTAAGCGCAAAGTTCAACAATTGACTTTGACACCCGGCTGGGTCGAATACCTACGTACCAGCGATGAGGATGCACAAGCGCCAGAACGTTCACAAACAAGCCAGAGTCGCCTCAACCACGAACGGCTCATTGATAGTTCAGGGTTGCCTTACATCGGGCGCTATGCCGACACGTTTACTGGTAAATCAACCGGTCGCAAATACTATCAACAAATGCTTGCCGATGCCCGCCTTGGCAAATTTTCTCACGTAGCAATTGCGTTCGTTGATCGCTTTGGGAGGAATGATGTTGAGGGTCTACGTGCGTTTGATGAATTGATGGCCCTAGGGATCACGCTCCGAATAGCTACTTATCCAAGTCTCGATCCTGCGAAGTCTGATGGTCGTATGATCGTTGGTGTGCTGTTCAATATGGCTCGTTTCGAGTCCGATCGGATCGGCGAACGTTGTCGAGAAGGGATGCATACGAAACTTATCGAAGGTGGATGGTCGTGGAGAGCGCCAGATGGTTACGTCAATAAGGAGAAGAAAAAAGCTGGCCTCCAACGTGAGGAGCGCCTAAAACACGCGAAATATAAACGCTGGATCGCCGCTGATCCAGTGCAATACAAAGTCTGGCGAGAAGCGTGGGACCTTCTTCTCGAAGACAAACATACCCTCGCCGAAATTTGCGAAGTGCTTCACGCGAGAGGGTACTGTATGCGTTCTGGTCGTCCATTTGTAGCGGTCAAGGCGAATGGCAAACGTGTTCCCGCTGCTAACAAGCTCTCAGATATTTTTCACAACTGGTTCTATGCAGGTTGGGTAGTCGTCGAAAATAAATGGGCAACAATACCACCCAAAACAGTACGTGGAGATTGGGAACCAGTCGTTTCGACCGAGGAATTTGAGACAGGTTTAGCGATTCTGGATCGGCGTAACGAAGTTCGTGAACATAGACCACGCCACTTTTATTTGTTGCAAACTCTGGTCTATATACAAATCGGAGGCAATCAGCCAATCAAGCTTACTTGCTCGACATCTAACGCAAACCGGGTTAGAGGAGGTGTCGCTTATTATTGTATTGCCAGCAGCAAGCACAATTTCCTTTGCCATCAAATAGACAAGCAGATTTCTGGACATTTGAGAAATATTCAAATAGACACTGAATTACTACCGAGGATTCGTGAAGTTTATCTCGCAGATGTAGATCATTATTTGAATAAGCCTGACGGCACGGATCGGTCAATGCTGGAGAAAGCCTTGAAGAGTCTTGACGAAGAAGAGCTTGCGGCTGCTCGTCTTCATACGAAGGGGAAACTTTCGGAGGAAGTGTGGGATACACTTTGGAAAGGTTGGCAGGATCAACGTAGCGCAATTCAGTCAACATTGCTTGCCATTGACCAGAATTGTGGAGCACATATTGCATCGCTAGATGACGCACTCAATCTGATTGCGAAAGCTGGTATACTATTTGAAAAGTTGGATCAGCAAGGACAACAACGCTTGCTGAGACATATGGTCAAGCGGGTTGTAATCAGCCCAGAGGGGAAAATCTTAAGGATGGAGCTGCGGACACCTTTTAGTTATCTGCACGAATTATCGTCAAATAACGTTCCCGTGATGCAGCCCCGATTGAATGGATCCCGTGGACAGAAAACCCAAACCAGCAGGAGTGCTGCTGGTTCGATTTGGCTCCCGTTTGGTGGGCCCAGCAGGATTCGAACCTGCGACCGACCGGTTATGAGCCGGCTGCTCTAACCGCTGAGCTATGGGCCCTCTAAAAGCGGCTGACGGGATTCGAACCCGTGACGTCTTGCTTGGAAGGCAAGCATTCTACCACTGAATTACAGCCGCCTATAGTCGGGGTGGCCAGACTCGAACCGGCGGCCTCTGCGTCCCAAACGCAGCGATCTACCACTGATCTACACCCCGTTAATATAGTCTATTATATAGACGTTTTTTCATCTTGGTAAGCCCCAATTCTTTAAGGGAGTGTCTAAATGCGAACAGGGGTAAAATGAAAAGAGGATCTGTCCGAAATAAGGCGGTTGTGTATGACCGTTTCCTTTTTGACCTTATTTCTCAACTTTGATGCGTTTATCCTAAGAAACTACTTGACTTCACATGCACTCCTGTTTATGCTAAATTAACCTTGTTCATTACTCTGCTGTGCCACTCACTCATCCTATTCGCTACCGATTCTGGGCAGCATCTATAGTTCCTCGAATAGATTACTTTTCTTACTTTCGCATCCCATAATATTCCGATAAGGAGAAAAAAATCATGTTTGGTCGATTTGTACGCACAAAGCTAGTGATTATCATGCTTGTGTTGGCTGCCGGATTGGGCTTGGTGGTGACTATCTCGGCGCAAGGCTCACAGTGGGCCGTGGAATATTTCAACAATCGCAATCTGCAAGGTCAGCCAGTCCTTACACGCAATATTACTTTTATCCGCAGTTATTGGGCCAAGTTTTCGCCTGCGGCTTCGTTACCGCCGGACAACTTCAGCATCCGCTGGACTAAAACGGCCTTTTTTTATGCTGGAACCTATCGCTTCACACTGGCGGCGAACGATGGACTGCGGTTATTTATCGACAACACGGCGGTTATCGACCAATGGCACGACCAGCCATTCACAGCCTATACCGTTGATCGTCCGCTTTCTGCCGGAAACCATACTCTGCGGGTGGAATATTACGATGGTCCAAATCTGTCGCAGATCAGGTTCACTGAGCAGATCGCTTCTGGTGCTATCGGACTTCCCGTAACCGTTGCGGGGGTGCCGACAGGTGTACAAGGCAAACTCGTAGCCTTTTTGCATCTGCGTGGTGGGCCGGGAACAAATTTCTTTTTTACTCAGACGCTCGACTGGGGAACGATTGTAAATGTGGTAGGCCGCAATGCCAACCAAACTTGGATACAGGTACAGTTTGAAGGCCAGACTGGGTGGATCTTTGCGCCTTATGTACGGCTGCTGAACGCCAGAGTAGCCGACCTCCCGATTACAGGATAAGGAAGATGACACAAAGGCTATGATCGATACGCTGCATTGGTCGCTACATAAGGATCGCCTCAAGCAGGTGATCGCGGCGAAAAGGCTGGGCATTCTCAGCGATTTTGACGGTACACTTAGCCATTTCGTATCGGAGTCGTCGCAAGCAGCGATGACGGCTGAGAATGCTCAAGCGCTAGACGTATTGGTAGAGAAGGTCACGCTGGTTGCGCTGATTTCGGGGCGTTCTACCGCTGACTTGCGACAACGATTCGAGCGACCCCATCTGGTCTATTACGGCAATCATGGTATGGATTACTGGCATGATGAGGCGGTTCAGCTCGTCGAAGTGGCACGCGGTTGGGAGAAACCTCTGCAAGCCCTGCTGGCAGCCTTCGGCGCACTCACCGAACCGGGAGTCTATATCAACAACAAGGGGCCAACGGCCTCGGTAAATTACCGTGCCACTTCTGATCCTGTGGCGGTTCGGCAGCGACTGTTAGATCGCTTACAGCCGTTGGCTGAACACTATGGATTGCTCCTCACCGAAGGCCGCGAAATTCTGGAGATCAAGCCGCCTATAAGCGTCAACAAGGGAACTGCTGTGCGAACCTTGATCACAGATTATGAGCTAGATGGCGCGATTTTCTTAGGCGACGATACAACTGATTTGGCGGCGATGTCGCTGCTGCACGAAAAGGCCAGAGATGGTCTGTTACAAGGATTAACCGTTGGGGTAATTTCCGAAGGTGCGCCGCTACAGTTGCAGGAGCACAGCGATCTTATCGCTTACGATCCCGATGATGTGGCTCATCTGCTCAACTGGATCGCAGATCAATTGCCTGCATTGCCAGTGCCATTGACAGTGCCTTCTCCAACCTTATCCTGAAGTATTCAAGACACAAAAGGGGACGAAATGAGTATGGTATCACCAGAGCAAGCCTCAACAGGGCCGCTGCAAATTGTGATTGTCTCGAATCGGGGTCCCTTTTCGTTTTCCATGAAAGACGGCGAACCCGTCATCGAACGGGGGTCAGGAGGGTTAGTCACAGCGATCAGCAGCCTTGCGCGACAACATGAGATTTTATGGATCTCGTGCGCCTTAAGCAAAGGGGATCGTGAGTGGCTGGATCATGTGGGCGATGGCGTTCATACCGTTCAGGATATGAAAATTCGCTTGGTTGTCCCCGACCCTGAACAATACAAGCAGTACTATAATGTCATCAGTAATCCGCTGTTATGGTTTGTACAGCACCAGTTACACGATACGCCGCGGCTGCCAGTGGTTGATGAGACGACTTGGCGAGCTTGGACTGAGGGCTACACCGCCATTAATCGCCAATTGGCGGCAGCAACAGCGGAAAGCATCACCGCAATCCAAGGTCCGGTGCTGGTGATGCCGCAGGATTATCACCTGTATCTGTTTCCACGCTATCTGCGGGAATTGGTGGGAGATCGCGTTGTCATCCAGTCTTTTATCCATATTCCTTGGCCCGGCCCCGATGCGTGGCGGGTGCTGCCATTGGTTATCCGTCAAGAACTGCTGATCGCCATGTTGCAGGCGGATCGGATCGGATTTCAGACAGAACGCGATACACGCCGCTTCCTGCAAACATGCCTCGATAACTTGCCGAAAGCCCGTGTGGTAGTCCCGTGGCGACGTATTACGTATCAGAATCGGGAGACCGAAGCCAAGCCCTATCCTATTTCGGTAGATGTCGATGAACTCAAGCAGCTTGCGGGCAGTGTGGAAGCGCAAAGTCACCATGCCTCCATGAAACTGCTGAGTGGCTCGCGACGCATGATCTTGCGGGTGGATCGGGTTGAGCCGAGTAAGAATATTTTGCGTGGGCTGATGGCCTATCGAAATTTTCTGAATGTTTACCCAGCGTACCGAGGACAAGTGTATATGTTGGCGCTGCTTGTCCCTTCTCGCACTGAGGTGACGGAATACAAACGCTACCTGAGAGACATCATGGCGTTGGTAGGCGAGATCAACGCGACATTGGGGCAAAGCGATTGGGAACCTGTGCGCGTAATGCTGGGCAATAACTATATTCGGGCGCTCACGGCGCTTACGCAATACGACGTGCTGTTGGTTAACCCGCTTGCCGATGGTATGAATCTGGTGGCGAAAGAAGGGGTAGCTTTGAATCAACGGAATGGGGTGTTGATCCTCTCTGAAGAAGCGGGTGTTGCCGAAGAGTTTGGCGAACAAGCGCTCTTAGTTTCGCCCTTTGATGTGTATGGGGCACGCGAAGCGATCTACCAAGCGTTGAATATGCCTCAAGAAGATCGACATAGCAGGGCTGAAAAGCTGGCACAGCAAGTGACTGACAACGATATACATCATTGGTTCGCCCGCCAACTGCACGATGTACAGCATGACATCAGCACCACTGAATCTACGACATAGGTGGGTAGAATTTATTAGATCAGGAAAACAACCTGCCGACTTACTATGTTTTCAACCAATAGGCCGATCCAAGCCATAAACCCGTGCTAGAGGCCAAACACATATAATCCCAGTACGATGATCGTTGAAATCCCCGACAATGGCGCGGGCTGCTTCAACAAAACGATCTACGTCGGCCTCTGTCTTAACGATCATCAGTAACGTTTTGTGCTCGATAGATTTGTCTTCCAATAGATCTGATAGCGAGGGGACGAGGGGCAAGTCATCCCGGAAGCCTGCTTGGCGCAGTCGGTTTACACCTGTGCTATCGAGAATAGTAATGCCCGGTGCGCCTTCATCTTCCCATGCTTTAAGGATCTGAGGCATTTGCTGAATGTGATCTAATATATACATAATCATATATGCCATCGTATATCATTCCTTATCGTAGGTTAGGCTTACCGCTGGGGCTGATTTTGGTTCTCGAAATGCCCACCTCACTAAAGGGGGAGTCACTACAGTGGTTGCCAATGTAACCAGAACAATGGCAGGGAATATACTGGCTGGAATTACTCCTGCTTGTAACCCAACGGTGGCAATAATCAGGCCCACTTCGCCGCGTGATACCATTCCCACGCCTACCCGTAATGCAGACTGATTATCGAATCCAGTCAAGCGTGCGCCCAACCCCGATCCGATAATTTTAGAAGCAATAGCGGTGGCGAGGAGCGCAATGGTAAATGGAATGTGCGAACTGTCTAGATCACGCAGATTAGTTCTGAGTCCGATGCTAATGAAAAAGACCGGCACAAGCAGCCCATAGTTGATCTCATGCAACCCTTCGTCAATTTGATGCCGGATCTTCTTGTCCGCACGACTAAGGCAAACTCCCGCAATAAAGGCTCCAGTGATAGCCGCGATGCCGCCGAACAACTCCGCTGACCATCCGAACAGTAGAGCAGCGACGATACTAAAGGCAAGAACCCCGCTACTAATCGGACGGTTAGCGATCCAGTTGGCTATTCTTGGCAACAGGAGCCAGCCAATTCCTAAAGCAGCCGCAATATAGATGGTGATACGGAGTACAACGCCTATTACATCTCCCAAACCGCCACCACCCGCTAAGCTTAGGGCAATGAGCACTGACAGCAACAAAATTGCCAGCACATCATCAATAACCGCAGCACCTAACAGGGCAATCCCTTCTTTGGTCTGCAATACACCTAGCTCGACCATCGTCTGTGCCGAAATACTCACGCTGGTTGCTGCCATACTCATGCCAATAAACAGCGCTGCTTCAAGCGAGTAATTAGAAACCAAAGCTACTGGCACCGCTAAAAGCAAAGGGAATACCACTCCTAATGTCCCGGCACTTAGCGCTACGTTTTGCACTCGACGTAGACTAACTAGATCGATTTCCAACCCGGCGTTAAACATGAGCAGCAGTACACCAAGTTCGGCAATGTGTATTACCATTTCGGATAGGTGTTGATCGGTAAAGACCGACCAGCCAAGCATATTAAGAACACTTGGCCCCAAAATGATCCCAGCGATAAGTTCCCCTAAAACGGCAGGTTGACCAAGCAGACGGCTAACGTAACCTGCGCTTTTCGCCATAAACACAATGATTCCAAGTGCTAGGAATAGTTGAATCGTAGGGTTAGTTTCCATGCCTCCTCCTTCCCCATATTGTTTTTATTTCTCTACAGTGTGAATGCAATGAAGTGAGATGGGATTTTAGAACGACCAAGCAAGCAGCCTGATCAGATAGACGGGATTTCAATAGCTTGATGGCATTATAACGGCAAACTCCACAAAGTTGCGTTAAATACGTATATAACTCGAATTAAGATGGGCTGTGTCGTTAATTGTTTCCAATTTTCATGGATCACGGTTTGATAAAGGTGGTTATAGCCCGTGATAGGCTAATATTCTTTGCCTTCCAGTTTTCTCCAATACGTCGCACGAGATTGTCAAAATGTATAACTCCGCTGTTGTTCTATAGCAGTGGAGGAAATCAATGTGGACTATTTAGGCTCGGATCTGAATATTTCCCAAGAGGTGCGACTGTGGACCTGACCGTTGAGAGAGTTGAAATTTTGCTATTGGTAGCAGCCGTGGTTGCCGTTGTCGTTCGACGGCTGCGGATTCCCTATAGCGTTGGTTTAGTAATAGCAGGCGGAGTTTTGTCTGTTTTTGGTAACTTTCCAGAGATAGGTCTCACGAAAAACCTCGTATTCAATATTTTCTTGCCGCCCCTAGTCTTTGAAGCAGCTTTGTATATTCGCTGGGTAGAACTTCGCAAAGATTTAGCAGTTATCCTGACTCTGGCGACAGTCGGTGTGCTGCTTGCCGCTGGCATTACAACGCTTGGAATGCACTATCTCGTCCAGTGGGATTGGGCCAGCGCTGCTGTGTTCGGCATCCTCATCGCCGCCACTGATCCAGTTTCGGTAATTGCGACTTTCAATGAAGCAGGGGTACAGGGGCGTTTACGCTTACTGGTTGAAGCTGAAAGTCTTTTCAATGATAGTACTGTCGCGATCGCATTTAGTATCGTCGTGATGATTGCTGCGGGTGGCAGCATCAATGGTTCACAAATCGTACCTAGCCTACTGTTATCGATTATCGGTGGCATCGTATGCGGGGCGGTTTTTGGTGGCGGCATGTTACTGCTTTCTGGACGGACTGTCGATCATCTTGTAGAACTTACGCTTACCACTGTTGTCGCTTATGGTTCTTTTCTGGTGGCAGAACACTTGCACTTTTCGGGGGTTCTAGCTTCGCTCGTCGCGGGGTTGCTCATCGGCAATGTTGGCTCATTTGGGTTTATTTCTCATAAAGGGCGCGATACGCTGAATACGTTCTGGGAATATGTTGCCTTTGTGGTTAATTCTCTGATCTTTATTTTGATTGGTATCCAAGGAACGCATCAGATGATTAGGGAGGTATTGATGCCTGCCTTAGTCGCAATTGGACTGGTTCTGGTAGGGCGTGCAGTCGCGATCTACCTGTGTTGTGCGCTGTTTTCGCGCTCAGCACTACGTGTTGCATGGTCGCATCAACATCTGCTATTTTGGGGTGGGTTACGCGGAGCGTTGGCGCTAGCTCTGGCATTGGGGCTTCCGCTGGAAATTGAGCATAGGAACGAGATCCTGACCATTGCCTTTGCTGTAGTCACGTTTTCCCTTGTGGTTCAGGGCTTAACGGTTACTCCGCTTCTGCGTCGTCTAGGCGAGATAAAGAGTCAAGCAGACTGAGTACCCACAAAATTGGGACGCGCCGCTTTTGGATCTGTGCTAAGCTGATCCTGATCCAAATGTTTGATTTGAATAAGTATTCTCATGAATTGAGGCTAACGTGGACGGCTTCGCGATAGTTCCGCTTATCTTGGTACTGTTGTTGATTGTTGTTGCTTTCGTGGCGTTGCTCTCTGCCATTCGATTTATTCCGAACAACCGCGTAGGGATTGTCGAGAAAATCTTTTCTGAGAAAGGGTCGGTTAAAGAAGGGTTCATCGCGCTCAACCGCGAAGCAGGTTACCAGCCTAATGTACTGCGTGGTGGTATTCGCCTGTTAATGCCCTTCCAATTTCGCGTCCATCTGGCTCCCCTTGTCACTATTCCACAGGGACAGATCGGCTATGTGTTCGCCCGTGATGGCCTACCATTGCAGCCTTCACAAACCATCGCCCAAAATGTGCCGGAATCTAAGAATTTTCAGGACGTAGAGGGCTTTCTCAAAAATCGTGGACAGCGCGGCCCACAGCGCGAAGTCTTGCGTGAAGGCACTTACGCGCTCAATCTAGCGCAGTTTGTCATTTTTACCGAGACAGGCACGTATTATCTTCCCTTAAGCCGCGAGGACGAAGTTACTTTCAAGCGTACCGCTGCGCTTATTGCGGAACGGCAAGGTTTCCGTCCGGTGGTTATCAAAGGTGCTGACGATCTGGTTGGCGTGGTAACAGTCCATGAAGGGCCATCGCTAGCGCAAGGTGATATTATCGCCCCAACGGTGGGCGACGATCCAAAGAATCCCGCAACCTATCACAATAACTTTCAAGACCCAGAAAAGTTCTTGGCGGCAGGCGGACGGCGAGGTCGCCAATTCCAAACAGTTGTCGAGGGAACTTACTATATCAACTGTCTGTTTGCTACTGTCGAAATGATCCCCAAAACAACGATTGAAGTCGGCAGTGTGGGCGTAGTGGTGTCCTATACAGGCGAACAGGGCGGCGATCTTTCCGGTGAAGATTACAAACACGGCGAGATGGTAGAACGCGGGTTTAAGGGTGTGTGGAGTACGGCACTCATGCCCGGTAAATATGCCTTCAACACCTATGCAGGCAAGGTCATTATCGTACCCACGACCAATATTATCCTCAAGTGGAATAGTGCCGAGGTGGGAGTGCATCGCTACGACGAAAATCTGACCGCAGTTGAACTGATCACCAAAGATGCGTTTGAGCCATCGCTGCCTTTGTCCGTCGTGATCCACATCGACTACCGCAAAGCGCCGCTGGTTATTCAGCGTTTCGGTGACATCAAACGGCTGGTGGATCAGACTCTCGACCCGATGGTTGCTGCATATTTTAAAAACATCGGACAAACTAGAACCCTGATCCAGTTAATTCAGGAACGTAGCCAGATTCAAGGCCAGTCATCTATAGAAATGAAAGAGCGTTTCGCTCACTATAATCTGGAACTAGAGGAAGTGTTGATCGGCACGCCGTCCTCCTCTGCCAATGACCGCAAGATCGAAGAGATTCTTGCTCAGTTGCGGGATCGCCAAATCGCGGTAGAACAGATCGAAACCTATAGCAAGAAGGAACTCGCCGCCAACAAAGAGCGCGAACTCCGTCAGGCCGAGGCGATTGCACAGCAGCAAACCGCCCTGACCGAATCGGAGATTGCCATTACGGTTCAGAGCAATCAGGGTAAAGCATCGTACCAGCGCTCGCTCCAAGAAGCCGCCACAATCAAAGCTATTGCCGAGGCTGAAGCAGAACGCGATGCCCGGACTGGTATTGCCCGTGCGTTGGCGGTTGAAGAACAAGTTCGTGCCTACGGTGGCCCGCAGTATCAAGTATTGCAACAGGTCATGGAACGCTTTAGTGCCGCTATCGAAAAATCGGGAGTTGAGATTGTCCCCCGAATGGTTATCACGGGCGGCAAAGGTGCAGATGGCAATGGGACTGGTAGTTACAGCGCCTTCGAAGGTTTGATTGCGATGTTACTGTCTGACAAGTTAAACATTGAGACCAAGCCAAGCACTAATGGCGGTAATCAAAATGGACAAAGCGAATCTGCTAGCCGGAACGACAATGAGGTCAAGCGCATTCGCAACAGCATTTTGCAGCAGCTTGCGACACATACCGATCCGCCTGTCAACCCACCCGATACTAATCCTGCCTAGCATACTTCCGCTAAACCTGTTTTATATAGGCAAGGTTAGTCAGAAAATAAAAAGCCACTCCCAAATTTGGGAGTGGCTTTTGTGTGCCGAGAGCCAGAGTTGAACTGGCGACCCACGCATTTTCAGTGCGTTGCTCTACCACTGAGCTACCTCGGCAAGACATCTCTGTCTGATGGGTATTATCGCGTTTTTCGGTGAGATGTCAAGGTTAATTTTTAAGACAGGTGCTAGCTTGCTGTCTCGGTTTCTGTGTTCGTAGGGTTAGCCGTGTCAGCGATTGCAGCAGCCCGCTGGCGGCGATCTACCTCAGCGAAGCTTACCAATCGCTTCTCATCCTCGTCCCAGAGCGCCAACCGGGAAAGCAGGATTTTCGCGCTGGCCCACAAGGTAATGATCGGGACTTGTTGGAATTCCGGGTTATCGTTGTGGACTTTTTCCAGCAGGTAGTTCGGGATGCGGGGGCTAAGGTGGTGGATGTGGTGCAGACCGATATTCCCGGTGAACCACTGGAACACCTTCGGTAGTTTGTAATAAGAACTGCCCTTGAGTGCAGCGGTAGTGTAATCCCAATCGTCTTCGGGCTTCCAGTAGGCTTCCTCAAACTGATGCTGGATGTAGAACAGCCATACCCCTACCGTCGCGGCGATGATGTTGATCGGAATTTGGATGATCAGGTAGTTTCTGAAGCCGATGATGAGTGATAGCACAACGGCAAGGCTAAAGATTGCCAGATCAGTGTAATACAGACTGCGGCGGCCCTGCTTGGAGGTTGCGAAGGGCAGCGCTAAGGGTGTGCGCTGGTTAATCATGAACATGAAGCCGGGAGCTAGGAGGAACATCAAGATGGGATTGCGATACATCCGATACTTGAAGCGATCCGTCGGCGTGCCTGCCAAGAACTCCTTGACGGTCATCGTGTAAACATCGCCCACGCCACGATGATCAAGGTTGCCTGCTGTCGCATGGTGGATCGCGTGGCTGGTACGCCAATATTCATAGGGAGTCATGGTCAAAACACCGCAGATGAATCCGGTCAGATCGTTAGCCTTTTTGGACTTAAAAAACGACTGATGACCGCAGTCATGCTGGATGATGAAGATACGCATCAGGAAACCGCTAGCAAGCACCGCCAGCCCCAATGTGATCCAGTAGGACCAGCCGAGCAGAACGCTTGCTGCCGCCAAAGCCCAGACAGCAGCATAGGGCAGAAAACTGTTGGCAAGCTGCGAAACACTTGCCGACAATACTGGTTTTTGATATTGAGCAATGATTTTGACCCAAGCGGGTTTACCCTTCTTAGGGGGAGTCGTGGAAATAGCAGCCATATATAGTTACCTCTTGAACTTGAGACTCAAAGCGTAGCATTATAATCATAATGTAAACGCTGAACTGGCGATGATATAGAGTATATCAAAAGAGTCAGCAAACTCCCCGAAGATGTGACAGCAGTGTAAAATTTGTGACAACTTCAGAGGAAAACAAACGCTCTCTCTGCGCGAAAATGACTTCGCGCAGAGAGAGATTAATCTTTGGTTAATCGTTGGCGCATTACGTCAGGGGACAAATGTCGGCGCGAGCTTGGGGGCAGCCAATGTCTGGATCGGCACACTGGGCTTGGCAATGGTCGCAGCAGCGGGGTTAGTCATCGTCAGCGATGACCAGTGTCCAGCAACGGGCAAATCGTTAGCAATGCCAAACACAATCTGTAGATCAGCAAACCCGCTGGTTGGTTCATCCTTGAGATAGATCAAGCCATTGGTAGGACGGAAAACCCCAATCCCTGTCTTGCCATCGCCATCCCAGTCACCCGCGAAAGGTAGATCTCCAGAAACGCCCATCGTCGCAGCATACTCCCCAAAGGTGCTGCAATTGCAAACCTGATTGGTCAGATAGAAAGTAGCAGTGGCGGGACGATAGATACCGGGGCTATCACTGCCATCGCCATTCCAATCACCTGTCAACGGCAGGTCGCCTGGCACGCCCATTATCATCTGGAAATCCGCGAAGCCTGTACTTAGCTCGTTTTTGAGATAGATCAACCCATTAGAGGGTCGGAATACACCGACACTATCCTTGCCATCGCCGTTCCAGTCACCTGCCATTGGTAGATCGCCAGTCATTCCCAGCGAAAAACTATAGACAATGGGTGCAGACGCCATATTTGAGTCTCTGAGGAAGAACTGCCCTGTATCAGACCGATAGACACCAATGGTATCGATGCCATCGCCATTCCAGTCGCCCGCCATCGGCAGATCGGTAGTTATCCCTAATGGTGTTGCAACCGAGGCAACGCCAGTAGTATTGGAACTTCGCAAAAAGAACGTGGTCATAGCTGGACGAAAGACACCAATTGTCTCACCTGCGCTGTTGTTGGCAAACACATACGCTTCGCCTTGTATATGGTTTTTCATCGGCGCACCGGCCAAACTGCTGCCGCCATCCATAGCTACAGACCAACCAAACTGATCGTTGTTAGAGGCATCGCTGGCGGTCAGAGTTTGCTGCTGAGTCCATGCTGTACCAGTACGCCCAAATACGTAGGCAGCCCCCGTTTGATCGTTTTTACCAAAGGTTCCGATGAGCGCGGTATCGCCGCTCATCGCGACTGAATAACCGAAAAAATCCATCGGTATACCGTCAGTGGCAGTCAGTTTGGTCTGTTGGCTCCACACTGCACCACTCCGTACAAAGACATACGCCGCACCAGTCGCATCGTTGAGATGGTAGGGTGCTCCCACGAGTGCGGTATCGCCACTCAACGCCACTGAACCGCCAAAATAATCCCCCGGCGCACCATCGTTAGAAGTTAAGATCTGCTGTTGATCCCACGCTATCCCATGACGAACAAACACGTAGGCAGCGCCAGCATTGTCGGTGTTCGCACAGTTGTAGGCTCCTACGATTGCTGTATCGCCCTCAACTGCCACCGAATAACCGAAATAATCCAGAGCCGAGCCGTCATTGGCAGTCATAATCTGCTGTAAGCTCCATGTGGAGCCACTCCGCACAAAGACATAAGCAGATCCCCGACCACCTTCTTTGTAAGCCGCACCGATAACCACTGTATCGTCACTGAGGGCTACCGCCCCGCCAAAATTGTCGCCTGCTGCGCCATTGTTGAGCGTTAGCTTAGCCTGTTGGCTCCACACCGTACCAGTCCGGACAAAGACATAGGCTGCCCCGGTGAAATTGTTTTTACCGTAGGCTCCCACCAATGCAGTATCACCGCTCACTGCTACTGCGTAGCCGAAGTAGTCGGCTGCTGCTGCATCAGTGGGGGTTAGACTGGCTTGCTGATCCCACGTCAAGCCATGCCGCACAAAGATATAAGCCGTCCCACTATGGTCATTCTCTCCAGATGCGCCGATAATCGCTGTGTTGCCACTGATGCTCACCGAGGTTCCAGCCTGATCGTGAGCCACGCCATCATGAATGGTTATCCGCGCACGTTCACTGAAGGTATTTTGCGAAACATGCGATCCACCCGTTGCCTGCACAGCAATCGGCGTTGTCAGGACAAGCAATGCCAACAAGATTGCAAAGGCACTCCGCAAGCGGTCGGGTAAAAGCATCATAATACTACGCGCTGCGTTGGGTGCTGTAAATCGTCGAGTCTTGCTGGCTTCTGGGGAAATCATAGTTGGTATTCCAATAACAATTTGGCCTAAAATTTTAGATCGGTGCCGACCTAAAAATACTGTAAGGTGCGGAGATTACAAACCAAATTAACACTATTAACTACTGGGGTCTTATGGTAGATCGGGAAAGCGAACGCCTTGATTTGGAAGAAGT
>JBDTVG010000178.1:0-5844 GCA_040007395.1 Chloroflexota bacterium | reverse complement strand
CTCTTCCCTTTCCCTGAGTTTACCCATTTTGCACACGTAGTTAACATGAGCCAACATCAACTTAAACTACGTATATATACGTATTGTCCATGCGATAATTTAGGCGTAACGTTTAATAATAGTAAAGGAGTTTTAAATAAGTTATATACACAATTTTAGATCGAGCGAAGGCAATTACATTACTACATTGTAGGCTTTAGATCCCGCCCAATAGGACCCATTTTACTAAGCCATGCCCATGCCTTAGCTCCCTCATTTTCGCTTTCGCCGTTCCAACCAACGGTCAAAGTTCACGACCCACAACTGAACAGCTTATTAACTCGACATCAAACGATGCTCCTTAGTCGCCGCATCGTTGGTGACGAGTCGTGCACAGTATTCAGGGGGAACCTAAAAAGCCTATGTTAAGAACAACATTCTCGTCCACGCCAGTAGCACAAGTCATGCGCGACTATTTGGCGCTGACCAAACCCCGAATTGTCGCCCTGTTGGTCTTTACAACCGTTGCCGCGATGGTGGTCGCTCGCCCGTCTGTTCCGCTAGTAACGCTGCTATCCACCATGATCGGCGGTGCATTGGCGGCGGCGGGTGCCAGCGCGATCAATCAATATCTAGATCGTGATATTGATATTCAAATGTCGCGCACCAAACATCGGCCTATTCCCGGTGGGCGCATTAGCCCAGTCAACGCCCTGTTGTTTGGGCTGAGTCTGCTGGCGTGGGCCACATTGATTCTAGTGGTTATGGACAATTGGCTCACCGGACTCTTGGCGCTGATGGGCGCCGCCTACTATATCTTTCTGTATACGCTGCTGCTCAAGCGCAATACCGCGTTGAACATCATCATCGGCGGTGGGGCTGGCGCGATGACGGTGTTGGTCGGGTGGGCGGCAGCGACGGGCAGCTTATCTCCGCAAGCGTTCTTGCTGTTTGCCATCATCTTTGCTTGGACACCGCCGCATAGTTGGGCCTTGGCTGTGCTGGTCGATACTGACTATGAACAGGTGAATGTGCCAATGATGCCTGTCGCACACGGCTCAGAATTTACCCGTCTCCAAATTGCATGGTATTCCCTTCAACTCGTTATTTTAACCCTGTTCCCACTCCCGCTAAAAATGCTTGGCCTCTTTTACTTTGGTGCAGCGCTGTTGTTGGGAGCAGGCTTACTGTGGCGTGCCTATTTTCTGGTACGCAAGGCGACCAAGTTGGCGGCGCGGCAGATGTACAAATATTCATCGCTCTATCTAGCCTTGTTGTTCCTCGCGATGATCGTGGATAAGCTGATTTCAGGAGGACACTGAATGCTGAATAATTAGTCCCCTTTGATTCGCGTGAATAGGGTTGAAATCGACGATGGTGGACAGTGCAGAGTCATAAAGTCTCGTATTCAAATCAATAGCCTGTTAGTGAGTGTCGAAGGATCAAACAGGCCAACGAAAGACAGGGATTGAAGTGAAGCAAGCATATCGATGGTTCTTAGCGTTCAGAGGCGTTTTACACTCAACTAAACACAAAAAGCAGCGCATTAGGCGCAAGTTTGGCTACGGTTTTATCTTTCTCCTGATGGGAGTAGCACTGAGTAGCTGTGCGGGATCTCCGACCTTTCTCCAATCGGCCTCACCCATTGCCGACGCACAAGCGAGCCTGTATCGGACACTGCTCGTTATGTCGGCAGGCGTATTTATTGTTGTCGAAGGGCTTCTCGTTATTAATATTGTTTGGTTCCGCAAAAACCCCGCCCGCGAAATTACGCCATCCCAGCGTTATCGCGATGTGGTCGTTGAGGCGGTGTATACGATCATTCCGGTGGTGATTGTTGTCGTCATTTTTGCCATGACGATCAATACGATGCAAACCATTGCCGCACCAGCCGAGCAACCGGGCGATCTAAATATCGATGTCAGGGGTCATCAATGGTGGTGGGAATTCGACTATCCTGATCTGGGCATCATTACCGCCCATGAACTACATATTCCAGTCGGCAAGAATGTCTTTATCACCCTCAATTCAGCCGATGTCATCCATAGTTTCTGGGTTCCACAGCTTGCTGGCAAAACCGATGTTTTCCCGGATGTGACCAATCATATGTGGCTGCGTGGCGATACGGTGGGTGCGTATCATGGGCAATGCTCGGAATACTGCGGGTTGAATCATGCCAATATGCGCTTTACGGTCTATGTCGATACGCCGCAGGATTACCAAGCGTGGGTGGCGAACCAACAAAAACCGCCCGTTGAGCCGCAGGACGATCTCCAAAAACAGGGCCATACGCTCATCGTGAATGGCATCTGCGGGTCTTGCCATCTTTTGGGCGAAGATGGGCCTGAACACGTTGCGCCTAGTCTAACGCACCTTTTTTCGCGGAAGGGTTTTGCGGGCGAGACTTACGATCTCAATGCGGAGAATATACGCAAGTGGTTAACCGATAACCAAGCCATGAAGCCCGGTAACGACATGATACACGTTAAGAACCTTCCGCAGAGCCAGATCAATGCTCTGGTCGCCTATTTAACACAGCTAAAGTAAAGGTCAATACAGCCATGACAGCACAATCTCAGGCATCAGCGAGTATCCCACTGGGGCGAGAAAATGCGCCGACAACGGGCATTCTTGCATGGATCACCACGACTGACCATAAGCGTATCGGGATTTTGTACATGGTCACTGCCATCACCTTCTTCATTTTGGGGGGGATCTTTGCCCTACTCATGCGGTTGCAGTTAGCGGTGCCGAACAATACCGTGTTGAGCAATAGCTTATATGATGCGCTGTTCACCATGCACGGCACCACGATGATTTTCCTCGTGGTGATGCCTTTGCAGGTTGGCTTCGGAAACTATCTGGTGCCGCTGATGATCGGGGCGCGAGATATGGCGTTTCCCAAGTTAAACGCGCTCAGTTACTGGCTATTTTTGTTCGCGGGGATTTTCCTGTTTAGCAGTTTCTTCTTTGGCGGTGCGCCCGATAAAGGGTGGTTCAGTTACGCCCCGCTCACTGAGCAACCCTTTTCAATTACACCGGGCATGGACTTTTGGGCGTTGTCAATCCTGCTGGTGGCTATCTCGTCTACGGCGGGTTCCATCAATTTTATCATCACAGTCGCGCAGCTTCGCGCCCCCGGCATGACGCTTACCCGCATTCCGCTCTTTGTGTGGATGACAACAGTGATGTCGTTCCTGTCAGTATTTGCCTTCCCGTCCCTGATGACCGCTGCGGCGCTGCTGTTGTTTGATCGCAATCTAGGTACCCATTTCTTTAACTCTCAACAGGGCGGCAGCGCGATTCTGTGGCAGCATCTTTTCTGGTTTTTCGGTCATCCAGAAGTCTATATCTTGATCCTGCCAGCGTTCGGGATCATTTCGGAAGTGATCCCCGTGTTTTCTGGCAAACGGTTGTTTAGCTATAAAACCGTGATCCTGTCCGGCATTGTCATCGGCGTTTTGGGCTTTACCGTTTGGGCGCATCATATGTTCGCCACTGGCTTACCGGATGCTGTGCTGCTCATTTTCTCGGCGGACAGTTTCCTGATCGGCATTCCAACGGGCATAAAAATCTTTGCGTGGTTGGCAACGATGTGGGGCGGGCAGCTACGCTTCCCGACTCCGATGCTGTTCGCGATAGGCCATATTGCGCTGTTTACCATTGGCGGCATCAGTGGAGTCCAGATGGCCTCCGTACCTGTAGACTGGCAAGTCACCGATACCTATTATGTGCCTGCCCACATTCACTATGTGTTGTTTGGCGGCGCGATCTTCGCTCTGTTTGCGGGGCTTTACTATTGGTTCCCCAAATTTTCTGGGCGGTTGCTCAATGAGCGACTCGGCAAAGCCCATTTCTGGTTGATGTTTATCGGTATGAATATGGTGTTTTTCCCGATGCACATCCTTGGCATCTTAGGGATGCCGCGCCGGGTCTATACCTACGGGGCAGGGCTAGGTTGGGACAGTTGGAATCTGCTAATGACGGTGGGAGCCTTCGTGGTTGCGCTGTCCATCTTGGTCTTTTTGGTCAATTTCTGGCAAACCATCCGCCAGCCCGCGACGGCCCCGGCTGATCCTTGGGACGGCTTTACGCTGGAGTGGACGACTAGCTCACCGCCGCCCGTCTATGACTTTGATGAGATTCCGGTTGTCGAAAGCCCGCGTCCGGCATGGGATGCCAAACATCCGCAACTGGCTGATGCGGTACACGAGGAGCATTAAGCCATGAACACCAGCCCTTCACTTAAAACTGCCGACACAGCCCGCAGCACCCTTATCGTTGTATTTCTGGCTGAGACAGCCTTCTTTGGGACGCTGCTCATGGCCTACCTATATATGCGAACTGGGCCATCGGAAGTGATGTTCAAGCCAATCGCCGCGTGGGATAGGCTGTTCGCCGGGATAAATACCGCTGTATTGCTGCTCAGTGCGTGGACAACCCATCAGTCGTCAGTGGATATTCAGCAAGGCCGCAAGGATCGTCTGACTACCAATTTGCTGATCAGTGTGGCGTTGGGCATCCTGTTTATCTTTGGGCAGCTCTTTGAATTCAGCCATGCCCACATGGCGGTTAATGATGCTTTCTTCGGCGGGATATTTTTTGCGCTGATGGGCTTTCATGCGCTGCACGTTGTCGCCGGAATCCTCATCCTTGCGCTCAATTATCGACGGGCGCGGCTGGGTGACTTTACGGCATCCCATTATGTGGCAGTACAGGTCGGCACATGGTTCTGGTACTACGTAACTGTTATCTGGTGCGTCCTGTTTGTGGCGCTGTACCTAGTGTGATCGACAATGGACATTAACGGTATCGCTTTCCACTGGGTCTTTGAGCCGAGCATTGTGGTAGGTCTCGACATCTGGGAATTTGCCTACCTGTTGGCGATAAACGCACTGCGACGTGCCTATCGTTGGGGGCCTCCTGTCCCCCTCGCCCGCCAGATCGCCTTCCACTTGGGGACGCTTTGCGCGGTGATTGCGCTCTTGAGTCCGCTGGACGGGGTCGCGGACAACTACCTGTTCAGCGCCCACATGGCACAGCACATGCTCCTGATGTTTGCCGCTGCGCCACTGTGGTTACTGGGTATACCGGACTGGCTGATGGAGCGCGTCTTGCCTCGCGGTGTGGTCCGTCGCGTTCTGAACGCGCTAGTGCAGCCCATTGTCGCGCTTGTCCTATTCAATGGGGTCGTGTGGTTCTGGCATTTTCCGTCGGTCTACGATGCAGCTTTGCAAAATGAAGCGCTGCATATTGTTGAGCATCTGGTGTTCATCGGTGCAGCGTTCATCGGATGGTGGCCTATTCTGGGGCCAACCGTCAGCGGCATCTCGCGCCCAACGGGGTTGACCAAACTTGGCTATCAGACGCTCTCGATGTTGGCGTGTACCGCCCTCGCTGCGCTCATCACGCTGGCACGGCGACCCTTGTTTACCTATTATGGTAATGCACCACTCGTGATGGGACTGACTCCGCTGGCTGACCAGCAAATTGGTGGAATCGTGATGTGGTTGCCGGGGGACATGATCTATGTCGGTCTGCTTATTTTGACATTTTATCATTGGTTAAGTGACGATGTTCAAGCAGCACCTGTTTTACAGGGGTTAGGAATAGAAGGATAGGTAACGATGGAAATCCATGATAGACCAGCACAAGAAGAAAACTATGAAGAAGAAAATCGGCAGATAGCCGAGCGACAGGCCACGATTTCAAGCTATTGGCCCATCAGCGTGGCCTTCGGTCTGCTATTGATCGCGGTGGGCGTGGTGTCCACGCTGATTATCAGCGCAGTCGGCGTGTTAATTTTACTCTCGTCTATTGTGGGCTGGGTAGAGGAAAATCGCCACGAGCAGGAGCCTGAGTAAT
>JBDTVG010000177.1:0-61028 GCA_040007395.1 Chloroflexota bacterium | reverse complement strand
GTTTCAACGACTTGCTCTGTTATGCCACCTGATGTGTAAAGTCCAGCTAAGTACTCAGTCATTTTCTCGAATAGGCCGCTGGCCTTGAAGGGCTTTAGCAAGATGTCGTTACATCCAGTGGCAAGCACAGCAGCGTGCTCATGTTCAAAGGCACTGGCCGTCAGCGCAATAATGACTGGCGCTTCGCCCACATTGTGAGCGCGGATATACTTTGTGGCTCCAAACCCGTCCAGCACTGGCATCCGCATATCCATCCAGATGAGATGTGGTCGCCATTGTTCCCATATATCGATAGCCTCTTTACCGTTTACGGCTTCACGCGTGTCAAAGCCCACACGTTGCATGAGACGTGTTAGCAATATCCGGCTTTCGAGGCGATCCTCTACAATGAGGATACGGTAAGCGGGCTGTCCCGCTGCTATCTTCACAACACTGCGCTTATCCGGTACAGATGGCATTTGTCCGGCTGTTGCGACCAAGCCAGTCACACTGAATTTTACTAGCGTACCTTTTCCCTCATGACTGGTCATGACGAGATCGCCGCCCATCAGCCGGACAAACTCGCGGGAGATGGTCAGCCCTAGCCCCGTCCCTTCCTGCGCGTCCTGCCCACTTTTGGTCTGCGAGAAATTGGTAAAAAGTGTAGAGATTTCTTCTGGCGACATTCCCTGACCAGTATCCTCGATTTCGAACCCCAGACATATCGGCTGCAACTCCTCGTCCTCTGACGATATTTGCGCGGGATGCTCGGCACCTCGCGGTTGGATGCGCACGGTGACACCTCCCTCGACAGTAAACTTGAGGGCATTGTTCACCAAGTTAATCAACACTTGGCGGAGCTTATTCTGGTCGCTATGGATATACTGCGGCAGTTTTGGATCGCGCTCAAAGAGAAGTTGAAGACCTTTACTCGCGGCACGCAGCTCCAGCATATCCTCAAGGCCGTTGAGCATCCGATACAGGTCGAAATCCACTTCTTTAAGCACGGCGCGGCCTGCCTCGATCTTGGCAATTTCCAACACCTCATTAATCAGGCCGAGAAGGTGTGCACCACTGTTTGAGATAATGTCGATGTATCTTCGATGTTCAGTCGCCATCGTTCGATCCTGCTGCAAAAGCTGCGCAAAGCCGAGGATAGCGTTAAGCGGGGTACGCAACTCGTGGCTCATATTGGCGAGAAAGAGGCTCTTGGCGGCGTTAGCGGCTTCGGCTTGAACTTTCGCCTCCTGAAGCGACTGCGAGAATAACAGCCGTTCTTCTTCGGCTTGCTTGCGCTCTGTGATGTCTTGGGTATAGGCCATCACTAAATTAGGAGTAGCGAATACGCAGGTAATCTCCAGATAGCGCTGAACGTCTGTGAAAGGAAAGCGGTACGGCATTTCCGCCGTGCGAGTCGTTTGATCAGATAAACATTCTTGCATAAGGGCGATTACATCTGGCGCATGTGCTAATCTCTTTTTTGCAGCGACCCCTATTAGCTCTTCGACGTGACCCTGCGTAGCCGCGGCAGCCGCGTCATTACAATCAATACATATCAAATCTTCGCCCTTGCTTTGCCAAGTATAGGTCGGCATCGGGATACTTTTATACTGTAAGCGTGCGCGGTGTTCGCTCTGCGCAAGTGCTTCAATACCTTGTTTGCGCGAGGTTTCGGCGCGGGCAAGCAGCCAAAAAATAATTAGCAGGACGATGCCACTACCTAATGTGCCGTAGCGAGCCATGTTGCTGGTCAGCTGTGCCAACGAGATGGATGCCATTGACCGCTGCTTGAGCAAATCCTGTTCTGCGCCCGTCATGTCCGACAGGGTCTGGCTGATGGAAGCGTGCAGTTTCACAAGGTCAGTAGAGCTATCTAGCTGAGACTGAGCGACAGTTGGTGAAGTCGCCGTATTGATGATCGAGGTAATCAGCGTCATTTCCTGCTGGACCAGCGGTTCAAGCGCATCCAATTGCTTCTGTTGGCTGAGGTTGTCAGCAGTCAAGGATCGCAGGTCTTGTACTTCCGAGGTGATCGCGTCAGCACGGCTTGCATACAGTTTCAAGAGGTGCGGCTGGTCCACAGCGGTGGGGTCGCCTGCTACAGCCTCAACTGCGGCAACTGCGAACCTGAGCGTTCTGATGCCAGCCAGCACTTGCTGAGTATGGTCAACCCAGCCTATATCGCTGATCAGACGATCAGTAGTCAACGCGGAGATAACGCTGGTGAGGCTAAGAATAGTTATCGTCAGGACGAAGGCAATGCCTAGCGTTCTGGACGAAATCTTGAGGCGTTTCAACATGCTTTCAACCAATCCGCTATAAGGAAGCTGTGTGCTGCGATGAAGCTCTTAGTGAAAGATATTCGCGACAGAAAGCCTGAGTATAGTGAACGTGCAATGGTGGAAGTTGTCGCCCCAAGTATCTACACGCCTAGCTGCTGCACTTTTGGAAAGAGAGTTAATAACTTAGTATAACCTCATTGCAACCGTCGAGATTCCACAAGTTATCACAAATATGACTCACCCCTGAATAATCTCCACTCAGCAGCCAAAGGCGAGGGCTTGCCGACCTGCATACCCCCGTTGCAACTCGCCGAGCATTTATGGCACTTGTTCTGTAGCAAGAAAATTACAAGCAAGGTTAGTTTGCTAACAGATTCATAACCGTATTTGTAAGTTATCCAATAATTTGCTACACTGAAATCTGCTAAGTTCATTAACAGATCCCATTCTTTGTTTGACCATTGTGTGTCGCAGCACCAATGGATGAGATAGACCTGCTAGCTAGGTTAGCAGCAGGTCCAGACGTAACTTGGTTATCAGCGATTCGGATGACATTTTGGCGCTATTTCAGGAAATCTTAGGGACCAACGACTGTGCAGTATTTCTCCAGCTTTTCCTCAATTCAGACTTGCCTGAAGTGCGCAAAATCAAACCGAACCTGATCATTCTACAATCTTCAAACACCGGGACCGCTTCTCACCGAGGCAACTGGCTCCCGATAAACCGGTCAAGATAACTGTTCCTACGCTACCTGTGATGGGGATCAAGAGACAATGGCGGGGGTGACGTACTCTCCACGCCTAAAGGCGGGGCATCTAGGGTTCAGGGACAAGCCCAACGATGCTGCATACCGAAATAAATAGGTAATCCTAAAAGGAGCTATCGTATGACATTTCACCCACAGAGCGCCAAATCTGAAATGAAGAAAATGCCAACAGGCATCGAAGGCTTTGACGTGATGACTGGTGGAGGGCTGCCCTGCTCCCGGATGTCACTGTTACTAGGCTCCCCGGGGGCTGGCAAGACGGTCTTTGCCTTGCAGACGCTGGTCAATGGTGCGCGTCAATTGGATGAGCCTGGCATCTTTATAGCTTTTGAAGAGGATTCAAAGAGACTCATTGAGAACGTCAGAACCTTTGGCTGGGATTTAGGGGCCTTAGAAGATAGGAAACTCTTTTTTTTAGATGCCCATCTTCCCGCAGATACGATACAGGCAGGCCAGTTTGACCTCATTGGTTTGCTGGCAGCTATCGAAGCCAAAGCCAAAGAGATTGGAGCCAAGCGCGTTGTATTCGATTCCATTGACGCATTGCTTATCCCTCTGAATGATCCTCTGCTCGAACGACAGGAGATTTTGCGTGTTCATGACTGGTTCGCCAAGACGGAACTAACCGGTATTATGACCGCTAAGGACGGCAGCAGTATCGGTGCCCAGCGCTACGGCTTTATGCAATTTATCACAGACTGTGTGGTGACAATTAAGCACCAGACCATTGATCGTGTGTCGTTGAGAACGATACAGATTATGAAATATCGCGGATCAAGTTTTGCCGAGAATGAATTCCCAATGGTGATTACCCCGTTTGGCATTGATGTCGCGAGCATAAAGCCCAACGAACTTGACTACCCGGTATCCACCGAACGCATATCAACCGGTGTACAACGCCTAGATACGATGTTAAATGGCGGATATTACCGGGGCAGCAGTACCCTAGTATCTGGCGCACCCGGCACGGCAAAAACGACACTGAGTGGAGCCTTCGTTGAGGCCGCCTGTCAGCGTGGAGAACCAGCATTGTATGTGAGCTTTGATGAAGCCGCCAATGAAGTTATCCGAAACATGGCATCGGTAGGAATCGATCTCAAAACTCATGTGGACTCAGGGTTATTGCGAATGTACTCGGCACAAAGTGTAACGCACAGCGCCGCAGAACATCTGGTTATCTTAAAGAGCCTTATTGCTCAGCATCGGATTCAATGTCTGGCTATCGACCCCTTGTCTGCCCTTCTTAAATCAGGTGATTTGCCGAGTACGTTGGGGGCAGTTGAGCGTCTACTGCGCTTCGCTAAATCTTCTGGGATCACCATCGTTTGCACGAGCTTACTGGAAGGTGTCGATCTTGAGGCGGAAAACACCCCTTTACAGGTCTCAACCATTGCTGATACTTGGATTCAGTTGTCGTATGTTATTCAAGCTGGAGAGCGTAACCGGGCCTTAACTATCATCAAATCACGTGGGACACAGCATTCCAATCAAGTTCGCGAACTGATTCTCAGTGATCAGGGAGTCACGCTAACCGATGTATATACCGCCGGTGGCGAAGTACTGATGGGTACGCTACGTCATGAAAAGGAACAGGCTGCACAGCTTGAGCTGGTACAGCTTGAGGCTGATTTTGAACTGGAACGGAGGGCAATCGAGGTGGATGAAGGTGAGATCAGCAGCCGAATTGAGACGCTCCGCAGAGAACTGGATAGCAAGCGGACTGCGTTTCGTGTAAAGGAACGCCTCCACGAAGCACGGGAAACCCAATGGCGTGCTGGACAAGACGATTTGCAGCACCTGCGATACGCTGACTCCGATTCTCTCACTGCTCCTTATCCACAATCCGAAGGGTCAGAAGATTGAGCATGAACACACTCAATGATAACAATAATCAGAAAGAATCTGGACAGGTAGCCCTCTTCATTTTCCGCCTGTATGTTGCCGGTAGCGCGCCTAATTCGCTGCGTGCTATCGGCAATCTGATGGACATTTGTCAGGAGTACCTGCCTGAACGTCATCAGATTGAGATTGTAGATGTGCTGCAAGACCCGCTGCGTGCGATAACGGATAAAGTTCTGGTTACCCCGACCCTCATCAAGGTCGCTCCCGAACCGACGTGGTCCATGCTCGGTGATTTAAGTGCCAGAGAGAAAGTGCTACTGGGGTTGGGAATTGAAATCTGTTCATGAGCAGCGATCAACTACTTCCTGAAAGCCCTGACGACCTTATCCCAGAATTAATTCGGCGTTTCGCCACCGCTGAAGCGAATCTTCGAGCAGCGCTGCCCACTGAGATCGATGCCTTTATTGACCCGGTCACGGCCCGTCCAATCCTCTTGGGCGAGGCACAACTAGCGCTTCAAGAGTCAGAGACCCGTTATCGACAGCAAGTGGGCAAACTTGATGCGATATTTCTGGCGATGACCGATGCAGTCATCGTCTATAATGCTGCTGGCGTTGCAGTTCAGGCCAATCCTGCCGCCGTTGCGATTTTTGGATTTAATCCGGTGGGTGAGATCGTCACGGAGATCTATCGTCGGGTGTTAGTGTCCCACCCAGATCCGCGTCCTGCGATACCGGACGAGTGGCCGACGATCCGTGCACTGCGCGGCAACGTCGTGGTTGGGGAACCCTTCATCATTACTAACGTACAAGATGGGCGCGAAATTTCTATATTGGTCTCCGCTTCGCCTCTGTTTGAACAAGATAGGGTCTCTGGCGCTGTTGCTATCTGGCATGACATTACTGAGCGTGAACAAGCTGCACGAGCACTCGAAGCGTTAGCACAATTTAACCGTACCGTACTGGATTCACTCGAAGCGCATCTTGCTGTGCTAGATAAGTCGGGCAACATTATTGCTGTGAACGAGGCTTGGGAGCAATTTGCCCGCGATAATGGCGACCTCACGCTGGCTCGAACCGGAATCGGCATTAACTATCTGGCTGTTTGTCAGCGATCCGCCAAGATTGGTAACGAAGATGCCCAACGAGTCCTCATCGGTATCCAAGCTGTATTGAACGGGTCGCAAAGCCAGTTCGAATTCGAATATGCTTGTCACTCTCCCCACAAACAACGCTGGTTCGTTATGCGCGTCACAACACTGGTCGGTGCCACTGGCGGTGCGGTCATTTCACATACCAATACTACTGAGCGCTATATAGCAGAACGAGATCGTCACTTCCTGAGCGAAGCCAGCGTTATGCTCTCAGCATCGCTTAATTATAAGGCTACGTTTACCCGGCTAGCTCAACTCGCCGTGCCAGCGCTATCCGATTGGTGCATTGTTCATGTCCTTGACAAAGACGGGATTATTCAGGAAGTAGCGCTCGCTCATCGGGACACGGGCAAAGCTGCTTGGGCATCTGAGGTGGCTCGCAATTACCCGCCAGCACCTAATACCAAGAGTCTTGTGTGGAAGGTACTGCAAAGCGGCAAATCCGAGCTGTATCCTGAAATCACAGATGCCATGCTGGTTGGCAGAGCACTCAACGATCAACATCTGGCTTTCCTGCGGGAGATGGGCTTTGCCTCGCTAATGGTGGTACCGCTGGTGGCCCACGGACGGACACTAGGCGTCATTCAATTTGTGTTATCCGAAGCGGTTCGGCATTTTGACAAGTCCGACCTAGCGATGGCTGAGGAACTCGCCCACCGGGCAGCGATTGCCATTGACAATTCACGACTGTATCAGGAGGCGCATGAGCAGCGCGAGCGCTTACAGATCACACTATCAAGTATTGGTGATGGAATGATTGCCAGCGACGCCGAGGGGCATATAGACTTCATGAATCCAGTGGCAGAGTCCTTGACTGGTTGGAAACAGGCTGAAGCCAAAGGTTGCGATCTGCAACAAGTCTTCCATATTATTGACGAGACCAACCAGAAACCAATCGAAAATCCCGCGATCACGGTCATGCGTGAGGAAGTTGCTAGTGGTGTAGCAAACCATACTGTCCTAGTCGGACGCGACGGAACGAAGTTTCATATTGACCACAACGCCGCGCCGATCCGGGACGATACTGGGGCAATTGTCGGTATTATTTTGGTCTTCCGTGACGTTAGTAAACAACGGCAGGCACAGATTGCACTGCGTGAAAGTGAACAGCGTTTCAAGGCTATCTTTGACCAAGCAGCAGTAGGTATGACCCAATGGACTCTTGATGGTCGCTGTGTGCTCGTTAATCAGCGCTTCTGCAAGATGATGGGTTATAGCCAAGAAGAATTGCTCAACCATACCCTCGATGCGTTTACTCACCCCGACGATCTGCCTACACAACGGAAACAACTTCAGCAAATCAATTCAGGTGAACACAAGTCTTTCTCTATGGAAAAGCGTTATATCCATAAGGACGGCTCGACGATCTGGACCAATGTTACGTCGTCATCGGTCCGCTCATTTGCTGATGACCATGACTCGTATGTATCCATCGTCGAGGACATCACCGAGCGTAAGCGTGCAGACGAGCAATTACGTTTTCAGGCTCACCTGCTTGATACGGTTGGTCAGGCGGTCATTGCGACAAACCTGCAAGGAAAGGTTATCTACTGGAACCGTTTTGCTGAATCGCTTTATGGCTGGTCAGCAGAAGAAGCGATGGGGCGAAACATTGGAGAACTTACCATTAGCAGTTCGACACTGGAGCAGGCGACTGAGATCATGGGCCACCTGAGAAACGGTGAAAGCTGGACCGGGGAATTTGTCGTCCAGCGGCGCGACGGGACTCCTTTTCCAGCACTCGTAACCGATTCCCCCATTTACGATCCGAGCGGTGCGTTGATCGGCATCATCGGGGTCTCGACGGACATCACCGAGCGCAAGCGGGCAGAACAGGCGTTAATCCAATCCGAATCAAGATTCAGCAAAGTCTTTCAACTCAGTCCTGTTGCTATCAGCATCACCACACTTGAAGACGGACGATTCGTGGAGATCAATGACAGCTTCGTGAACTTGATTGGCTACACTCGTGAAGATATCATAGGCCGAACCTCCATCGAGTTAGGAATTTGGCCTGATACCAAGAGTCGGACGGCAATCGTAGACGACTTGCACAGTCAACCATTGCAGTCAAAATACGGAATGGAAATCTCATTTCGGACTAAATCTGGCGACCTACGAACGGTACTGGTATCGAGAGAAGCATTTACACTGGGCAGGCAGGAGTATATTCTCGCTATCCTTTATGATATCACCGATCGCAAACAAGCTGATCAAGCACTGGTCAATGAACGCAACGTGCTTCGTACACTGATCGACAACTTGCCGGATTACATTTTCACGAAAGATTTGGCGGGCCGGTTTGTCGTGAGCAATGCCGCCCATGCGCACGCCGTTCAACTTGAGCCGTCAATGTTAGTTGGGAAGACCGCCGCCGAGCTATTTGAGCAGGAGCTTGCCCCGGTCTTTGAAAATGATGATCTGGTGGTGATGCAAACTGGTCAAGCCTTAATCAATATTGAACGCACGACTACCAATGCGGACGGAAGCAGGAAGGAAGTACTAACGACCAAGGTACCCTTGCGGGACCAGACGGGACGGATCATCGGGCTGGTCGGTATCAGCCATGATGTGACGGAACGCAATCGAGCACGGAAAGCCCTCCAAGAGAGTGAGGCTGCTGAACGTGAACAGCGTCTACTCGCTGAGGCACTCCTCGATTCGTCGACTGTTCTGACCAGCGTACTTGACCCGGCAGTGGTGATGAACCGTATTCTGGAAAACGTAAGCCATGTTATCGCTTGTAAATCAGCCAATATCATGCTCCTTGATGACAATATGGCTTATATTGCGCACTGGCGCGGCTATCCGGCAGACCTTGACGACTTTTTCAAGACGGAGCGCTTTCCTCTGGAAGCCCCTCTCCTGCGGCAAATGCTGGAGACCCACTTGCCAGTTGTTATCGATGATGTAACGGATTATCCGGGCTGGGAAGCTCGGCCTGAAGCCGTCTGGATACGCTCGCTCGCATCTGCGCCTATCCAGGTACTCGGTCAGGTTATCGGCTTCCTGAACACCATGGATTCAGAGCCTAAGCGGTTCAGTCCGCTCGATACCAAAGGGTTGCAAGCCTTCGCCAGTCAGGCGGCTATCGCCATTGAAAATGCCCAACTTTATGACGAACTGCGCCGCTATGCCCTCGAACTTGAAAACCGGGTCGAGCAGCGGACACATGAGTTGCGGGTAGCCAAAGAGCGGGTCGAGAATATCCTCAATAATAGCAGTGATGCGATTGTAATTCTCGATAACAATCTTTCTATTCAGCAGAGTAATCCCGCCTTCAACATGCAATTCGGCTACGGGATTGATGAAGTCTATAGCCAATCAATGAATGTATTGGTGGAACCTGACCAAATTCATTGGCTACAGGCTACGTTAGCGCAAGTCGTTCAGAGTCATCAATCAGCGCGTATCGAGTTGGTCGTGTGCCGGAAGGATCGCAGTACCTTTAGTGCGGATATTGCCATAGCGGCTATTCAGGAACATGACCTGATAGAAGCTGGCGCGATATGTAGCATTCGAGATAACACCCCTCAAAAGCACCTGGAACAGGAATTACGCACCGCTCTGGAGCAGGAAAAAGAACTCGGTCAGATTAAATCGCGACTCGTCTCTATGGCTTCCCACGAGTTTCGCACGCCCCTGACAACGATTCAATCGTCAGGAAGCCTGATCGAACTTTATCTGAGACGATCACCGAATGTGACACATTTGCCTGCATTGGACAAACATTTTAAGAAAATTGAGGTTGCCGTGAAGCGCATGACGGACATGCTGGATGATGTTCTAACAATTGGCAAAGGGGACGCTGGACTGCTGGTTTTCAAGCCTGAACCGCTGGACTTGGAACTCTTTTGTAAGGACCTCGTAGAGGAAATTCAGTTAACTGCCTCTCCGGGGCATAGAGTCATCTTTTCGCCTGTCGGTCAGTGCGACAATATTGTCGCGGATAAGCACCTGTTACAGCGCATCCTTATCAACCTGCTAACGAATGCGGTCAAGTACTCCCCAGCAAGCGGCGAAGTACTATTTGATGTAACTTGCGAACCGGGATCAGTGATTTTCCGCGTGCGGGATGGAGGTCTAGGTATCCCTGAAAAAGATCAGGCCCGCTTGTTTGAAGCCTTTCATCGTGCTGGCAATGTTGGCAATATTGCGGGAACGGGCCTTGGCCTCGCCATTGTCAAACGCGCGGTTGATGTGTATGGCGGGACTATCTCCTTTGAAAGTCAGGTTGGGGTTGGAACAACGTTTACAGTTACGGTGCCAACTAGCTAGCATGTCCAATAAAGTCTTAGTCTACGTCTACAGCCATAGCCGAGAGTGTCAAAACGATGAAAACAATCCTTGTAATAGACGATGAACAATCCATTATGGAAAATATCGTTGAAACGCTTGAGTATTATGAGTATTCAACTCTAAGTGCGCCAAATGGAGCAATCGGTCTTCAGCTAGCGCGACAACACTTGCCCGATCTCATTCTATGCGATGTGATGATGCCGGAAATGGATGGGTATCGTATGCTTCTAGCGCTTCGTAGCGATCCTATCACTTCGTTGATTCCATTAATGTTTCTGAGTGCCAAGGTAGATAGGCAATCTGTACGGTATGGAATTGAGCTTGGCGCGGATGACTATCTAACTAAGCCATTCATACCGGAGGAACTAATCTCAGCCGTTAATGCTCGATTAAAACGTCAGGAGCTTATTGCCGATGAGTATGCGAAGCGGTTGGAAAGTCTATATGACTCGGTTCTGCACACGCTTCCGCACGAGCTGCGTACCCCATTAGTCGGTATTCTCGGTCTATCCGAATTGATGAGTATGGATGGTCGAAATATGAACGGTGACGAGATTGTTGAAATGGCTGAGACAATCCACCGTTCAGGCAAGCGTCTGCATAAACTTATCGAGAACTTTCTGTTGTATGCTCAACTTGAAATTATCCGAAAGGATCCTCGCCGCCTCAACGCTATACGAGCACAACACTGTGAGCATCCGGGACAAGTCATCAGGAGTATTGCATCGGAGCAAGCAAAACAAGCCAATAGAGAAAATGATCTTATCTTAGAAGTACTCGATGTTGACTCTGTTCAGATAGCACAGGAAAACCTGCAGAAGATAATCTTGGAATTGGTTGACAACGCACTAAAGTTTTCATCTCCGGGAATGCCAGTCCAGGTAAATGCTTCAGCCCATAACGGTAACTATATTTTGACTGTCAACGATTATGGGATTGGCATGACGCCCGACGAGATTGCAAAGATAGGGGTCTACGTGCAATTTGAGCGGAGATTGCGGGAGCAGCAAGGCATGGGATTGGGTCTGGCAATTGCCAGCTTAATAGCAGAATTGTATAACGGTGAATTGACCGTAGATGGCATTGCTCCTAAGGGAACAAGTGTACACGTCAGATTAAACCTAACGTGAGTTCAGGCTAACCGATCGGGCCAGAACAAGACCCCGTTTTCTTGGGTTGGAAAACCATAGGCAATTACACCAGTGATAAGATTGATTAGGAAGTTGAGTGGTAGTTGCTGAGATCCATAATGGCACGTTTGCTCAGGAGGTTTTGTCTTCAAGCACCACGAGTTGCTTGACCATTTCAGGGACATTGATCATATATAGTTGGTTGCTGCGCTAGCGCGAACAATTGTGCAGATAGCAAGATCGCGTAGTGTAGCCCAAAAACCCTCAAGCTCAGTAATTTTTACATGCCGTTTATAGGGAAGCGAATTTACGTTGGTCGAGAATATCAGTAAACAACTGCCGCATTTCAGGCATTGTGGGTTATGGCTTGTAGATTAGAGCATCTGCTTGGGACTGGGCAATAGCTAATTGCTCTTCTTGTGGGGTCAGACGGAATCCTGAAATACACTGACTGAATCAAGCGGTGGTAGGCCACCAGTGAAAAAGGGCGGCAGAACGAATTAAGGAATGCTGGTCTTGAAGCCAGCAATAATGGTCAATAAGAATGGCCTCAAGCTCCTCCAAGGAATCACAGCGGCGGTTCATTAAGGGGTTGTCGGTCAATTGCCATAAATGTTCAGCGGGTTGGAGTTCGGGCGAATAAGCAGGCAAGAAACGAAACCCGATATGGGGCGGTGCCTGGACTTGAGGACTGAACTGCCAGCCAGCATTGTCGAGCAGAAGTAAAACTTGCTTGTTGTCGTCGGCTTGGACATAGGTAGCGAAGTGTTGAAGCGCACTATTAAAGGCAGGAATGGAGACCGTGGGCATCAGCAGAAAGAAAGCGCGTCCACGACTGGGATGTGCAAAGGCAGCGGCACTGGGCGTGGTCTCCCGCCCTTCAGCGACACGTACTTGTTTCGCGTAAGATGGTATTCCACTCGTTCCATCACCCGTTTTTACGCCACGTATTGTAATAATAATAGACCGTCTGCCATTTGGGAAACTCATGCTGCAACATGCGCCACTGGATGCCGCCCTTGACGACATAGAAAATGGCATTGAACACTCTCACGCAGCCCTGCCATGGCACTGGGCCTGACCGACCATGTGTGGTGGTCGGCGAATTCCTGCCCACTCCGGCTTAGCCGCCGGCTGGGCTAGACCCCGTTAGTGGGGCCGTCGTGCACCCAGTCGGGATCTTGGTGGACGCCAGATCGTCGGTCATCAAGCGCGGTGCCACTTACCCGATGTGCTACTTGGGCCTGCCGCAAGCTTCGCGAATTATCCACGCCTTTTGTTTTCAGTACCGAGTATGTCGCTTACTATAACCACGCTCGACCTCATCAAGGACTTCAGCAGCAAGCGCCAATTCCTTTTAGCCCTTCCTTGCCATAAGGAGTTATCTGTCGACGAGATGTGTTGGAGGGCCTGATTCATGACTACTATCGGGACTCCGCGTAGCGTCTTTTTAGTTGCGGATGACCTTTGCAGCCCCCTACGTACGTGCACGTTGATGCCCTGTTCCGCCGCCTTCCAGTCCACCTAACCCCACACTCAACAAGCCCACCTCCGCTTTCCGTACCTTTCTTGTTCAGCCTAGTCTGATTCCTGACACAACCGGAAATACTTCACGGATAACGTTCTTGGTTGGGACAGTTGTTACTCCACTGTAACATAAATTTATAATTGAGTTTTGAATTATATTATATACTGTATATATTGTTTCTCAATTAATAAACGCATTTCGCATTTCTCCCTGTTGGTATCAAGCTCGTTCACAGCATTCTGGACGAGCTACTCCCACAACATTGCTCTCACAGGTTCTAAAACGATCTTCTCACCACTAAGTACTCTGAAACATTATGTGAAAGCATCTTAACTATGGACATCATCATAAATGCTCATCCAAAAATTGTGGCGCTCATCCCCGCCTATAACGAGGATCGATTTATAGGCAGTGTGGTTCTCAAAGCAAAACAGTTTGTCCATACAGTTATTGTGGTAGACGACTGTTCTACCGACAAAACCAGAGAGATCGCAGAGGCGGCAGGTGCATTTGTCATTCACCATGACCGCAATATGGGCAAAGCAGCTGGCCTGAATACTGCGTTCCGCAAAGCTAGAGAATTTTCCCCGGATGTTGTTGTGATGCTAGACGGCGATGGACAGCACCACCCCGAAGATATTCCACAAGTCGTTGCGCCAATTCTTAATCATCAAGCGGAATTGGTTGTTGGCTCACGTTTTCTACAAGAAAGTTCGTCAAGGAATATCCCCCGTTGGCGTGTCTTTGGACAGCATTCGTTAACAGCGATGACTAATGTTTGCTCTGGGACGAACTTCACAGACTCTCAAAGCGGGTTCCGTGCACTTTCGGCGGACGTACTCAAATACATTGAGTTTCGTCAGGTGGGGTTTACCGCCGAGTCCGAAATGCAGTTCATGGCAAGGGAATCCAACTGGCGCTTGGTGGAAGTTCCTATCGAAGTCGTTTATGCAGAACCCGCCAAACGTAATCCATTCATCCACGCTTTACAGGTGATCAACGGGATTGTGCTTCTCATCGGACAAGCACGCCCCTTAATGTTTTTTGGGATACCGGGAGTATTACTCATCCTCACCGCAACCCTGTTTGGTTCGGCAGTGGTCATTGGCTACAACGCTACCTCCAAACTGGCAATCGGCTACGCACTGATTACCGTACTCCTCGCCATTGTCGGCACGCTGTCACTGTTCACGGCGATCACGCTGCATTCAATCCTAGCCTTCCTAAGAGATTACATGAACCGGAGAGCAATCTAATGGCGACAATGGCTACGGCTATCTTTAGCGATACAAGTATCCTAAGCGGCGCAACCATCGCCCTGCCTAGTTTTCCTCCGGCGGCGTTTATCCCTGAGCAGCTTGCGCTAAAGCAAACGACGATCATTATTGTCAACCACAATACGCTGAAGGAATTGATCCCGTGCCTGAATGCGCTCTACAAAACACTTGGCCCCGATGATGAGGTCATTGTCATCGATAATGCGTCCAGCGATAAAAGCGTTGCAACTATTCGTATCCTGTTCCCCGACTTGCTGTTGATCGCGTCGCCGTCCAATAACGGATTCGGCAGCGGCAATAATCTGGGCAGCTATTATGCGAATGGTGAATATTTGGTATTCCTTAACCCAGATACGATTGTCAGAGAAAACTGGCTCGAAGCTTTGATCGCGCCCTTACAGAATAATCCGCACGTCGGATTGACGACTTCAAAGATTCTGATGCAGTACGATGCTGAACATATCAATACCTGCGGAAACAGCATCCATATCACAGGGTTGACGCTGTGCCGGGGCGCAAACGCTCCCGCCAGTACCTTTGATCAGGTCGAAGAAATTGATGCGGTTTCGGGCGCGGCTTTTGCCATTCGTCGCGAACTGTTTGACCAACTGGGGGGCTTTGACGAAGATTGCTTTCTCTATATGGAAGATACCGATCTCTCTTGGCGAGCAATTTTGGCGGGCTGGCAAATTCTGTATACGCCGCAAAGTATCATTGAACACGATTACACGTTGCAGATTGGGTCGAAGAAAATCTTTTATCAAGAACGGAATCGTTATCTTATTCTGCTCAAAAGTTTCAAGTGGTTGACTCTTCTCACACTATTGCCCATACTAGTGATTGCGGAATGTATTACATGGGTCTTTGTACTGTATAAAGATCGGCGCAATGTAATGAACAAAATTTACGCCTACGAATGGACTATCACGCATTGGCGCTCAATAATGAGAAAGCGCAAGGTGGTACAGTCACAGCGCCGTATTTCTGATAATGCGTTGCTGCGACATATGGGCTTCAGTCTGGGCTTCGATCAGTTTTGCAAAGGGACACTCAGTAAAACTGCCCAATTCATCTTTGATCCGCTGTTTTATGTACTGCGTGCTGCCACCCTTGCGATTGTAATGTGGTAACGCCTTGATGCGAATTGCCCATGTCACGACAACTTTTCCGCCAAACTATAGTGGTACAGGCATCGTCTGCTATCATAATGCACTGGAACTGGCGCGACGTGGGCATAAGTTAACGGTCTATAGCGTTGCGGAAACATCCGATAAAGTTTCCTGTGGCATTAACGATCCGCCAGAGTTAACGGTTTGCCGATTGCCCGCGCTGGTCAAGTTTGGGAATGCTCCAGTCTTGCTGGGGCTGCTGGCGCTCAAGAACTTCGATGTTATTCACCTGCATTTCCCCTTCTATTTTGGCGCAGAACTCGTAGCACTGGCAGCTTATCGCCACAAAATTCCTCTGGTTGTTACCTACCATCAAGACGCACTACTAAAGGGTATTCCCAGTATCGTCGCTGCGATCCATGATCGCACATTGGGCGCGTTAAGCCTTTGCTCTGCACAGATCATCCTGTTTACCACGCTCGATTATGGACATGCCTCAAAATTCAATTGGCTGTTCAAGTCCCGAAACCTAATCGTAGATGAGTTACCGAACGGCGTGGATACAGCGCGATTCCATCCTGCACTCTCTGGAAATGCAATCCGACAGCTGTACACCACTGCGACGGATGAAGTACTGCTGTTAATGGTTGCTGCACTGGATCAGGCACATTATTTCAAAGGGATAGCGGTGCTGCTTGAAGCGCTCGCCGCTCTGAAAGATCGCCCGATCCGGTTAGTGATCGTTGGCGAGGGCAATCTGCGTAACACTTATGAAGCAAAGGCCGTAGAACTTGGCTTGGCAGATAAGGTCAGCTTCGCGGGACATGTAGAAGCCGATCTGCTGCCAGCCTACTATGCCGCCGCTGATATTGGTCTGCTACCTTCCACGACAATGGGTGAAGCGTTCGGCATGGTGCTGCTGGAAGCAATGGCTTGCGGAAAGCCCGTCATCGCCAGCAATTTACCCGGCGTGCGGACTGTCGTTAGCGATGGGGTCGATGGACTTTTAGCTGAACCCGGCAATGTGCGTGACCTTGCAGAGAAGATCACAATACTGGCGGGGGATAAACAACAGCGACAGATGATGGGACAACGTGGTCGCGCCAAAGTCGAGGAAAAGTACACGTTAGGCAGTATCGCTGAACGGCTCGAAACTTATTACCTGACGGCAATTTCGCACAAGACAAATAATCACTTAACGGCTGTGCCTGAGCGTTCATTTGAAACGAGATAAATATTTCCAAAAATACAGGGTCGGGCAGGCCCGACCCCTACAAGGGTTTGATGTAGGGGCGAGGCAGGCCTCGCCCGCTGAAACGATCAACGAACTACCCTTGAAAGAGGGGTTGCGAGGTCAATGAGAGTTTTACCGACGAGTCCGACATGGCTGACTGTTCAGGATTTTCGGGTGATATTCGGCGCGGATAAGAACGCACAATCGAGAGTAGCGTTACAGGAAACTTTGGAATCTGAACTGGCGGCGTACTTTGGTCGCGCTTATGCCATACTGGTTGCCTCAGGCACCGCAGGCATTTATCTGACGTTGAAAGCGTTGGCTTTCAGTGAAACCTCCGAAGTAATTGTCCCCGCCTACACCTGTATCCGTGTACCGAATGCCATCGCGGCTAGTAAGCTGATCCCACGTTTCGCAGACGTGGATGAGACGGCGAACATGACGGTAGAGACAGTAGATCGGGTCAACAGCGTGGCGGCGTGCGGCCTATTATTGACGCATATGTACGGCAATCCGGCTCATGTTCACGAGCTATTGGACTACGCACAGCAGCACAATTTAACGGTGATCGAAGATGGCTGCCTGACCTTTGGATCTTGCTACGTCGGGAAAAAGTGTGGAACTTTCGGGTTAGCATCGGTATTCAGTTTGAATCGATCCAAGACGGTTTCGGCGTTTGGCGGCGGCGTAGTCCTTACCGATGACGGTCAGTTGGCAAACCGCGTGCGTATGCTGCGAGATGCGGAAGCGCAGCCCCTATCTGCTCAAAAACGAAATGCACTCGTTCGCACGATCCTGTTCAACAACCTTATGTTTCACCCCTGGATGTTTGGCAATGTCGGTAAGCGGCTTTCGCGGTTGAACTTACTCGGACACCTGAATCGTCCCACGCAGCTTGACCAGATCAGCCCAATCGATATGACGGCGCTGGCAACCATCCAATTGCGCTTGGCGCAGAGTCAATTGCAGCGGGCGGATTGGTTTGCCCAACGTCGCCAGCAAATCGCCCAACGCTACGGGCAAGGTCTCGCCGCTATTCCACATACCACGATCAAGACCACGCCCGAAGCCAATCCGGTATGGAGTCACTTTTCGCTGATCCTTGATTCAGCAGAATCTCGTCCGGTAATTTCGGCGGCGTTGATCCAGCAAGGGATTCAACCCGGCGAACTGTTTAACTATGTGTGTCCGCTGACCCATGCCTATCGAGATGCACCACATAATCAGGCGGATCAATTTCCACAGGCACGGCGCTTGGCACAGCGCGTTATTAATCTGCCGTTTTACCCTTACCTGTCTGAGGCAGACCAGACTCAGGTGATTGCTGGGGTGCGGAATGTACTCAGCACAGAGAAATTGGCTGCCTTGTGAATATCCTTTGGATTCCTCACACGGCGTGGGACATTCCGCAACGCGCCCACCAATTCACACGCGGCTTGGTAGCACGCGGACATACTGTCCATGTCACCAATTGGGTTGCCGATTTCAGCACACCTGGCGACTATCTGTCATTGCGTTATCTCTGCAATTTTTTCTATCGATCCCATTGGGATGGCGCGATTAAAGTACATGGTATTCCGCGTATTTCGCCCGCAATATTCACGCCGGGGTTGCGGCGCTTCAATACGCTGGTGTTCTCGAAAATCGTGCAAACGCTGATTAGCCGCTATGCAATTGAAGCGGTAGTCGGAACTTTTGTTGTGCCGCCGCCCACCGCGCCCCGTGTCATTTTTGATCTCTTTGACGACAACAGCGGTTATTGGATGAGCTATGGGCGAATATCAGCCTATGCGCAAGAGATCTTCGACACCGAACAAGCCTATTTGCACAATGCCGATGCCGTCGTTGCCGCGAGCAGTGTGCTGGCGGACAAGGCAGTCGCGAGAGGTACACATGCGCCCGTTCATCTCATTCCAAACGGCGTTGATCTTGCGTGTTTTGCCGACACAGATGGCACAGATGGAAAAGCGCTCCGCGAGAAACTTAACGTCCGAGGTAAACTGGTCGGTTTGCTGGGCAATCACGACAAACCCGCCGAACTCGAACAAGTGATCGCAGTGGCGCGAAGTCTCAAAGACATTACATTTCTGATCGCGGGGCGCGGCAAGGCGATGCCATTAGCACAGGCAATGGTTGAGCACGAAGGGTTAGATAACATCCGATTTCTCGGCTATATACCGTTGGAAAAAGCCCCCACTGTGATCAGTGCGCTGGATGTGGGCTTGTGTCCCTACGCTAAAACGCCGGGAGCCGAAGCCAGCAGTCCGATGCGTCTGCTCATGTATTTGGCAGCGGGTGTACCGAGTGTTTGCACCGATCTGGAATCGGTGCGGCGCTGTGGATTTCCCAATGTGGTTCTGATAGACGATAATAAAGATGCACTCGAAAAAGGTATCCTCACCGCGCTCCACCTTCCCAAAGGTCGCCCACTACAGATCAATGCCTTTGATTTGCCTCGTCTCATCGAGCAATATGAACGGGTGTTGGCTGGAGCAGTTGAATGATCATCCAGATCGGCGTGTTGGTTATCAAAATCCTACGGGTCATGCTTGATCTTTACTGGCGGATCGTCGTCAAGTCTACGCTGATGCTGCGCGGTATCGAAGGGGTGAACCTGTTACTGCTCAAGGTCCTGCCCAACAGCGCGATCCGTATCCTGCGATTGGGTAACGCAGCAGTGGGTCAGCAGGTCAGTATTTTCGCGCCACTGCTTATCGTCAACGCCAGCCAAGATTACTCGAACCTGAGCATCGGGAATCGTGTACACATCGGCAAAGATGTCTTAATTGATCTGCACCAGCGTGTCACTATCGAAGATCGTGTCACAATTTCGATGGGTACGCGGATCATTACGCATCAACATGTCGGGCAAAGCCCGCTACGCGAGATGGGCTATCCCTACTACTCCAAGCCAGTCGTCATTGAACATGGTGCATATATTGGCACGAATGTGGTTATCTTGCAGGGTATTCGCGTTGGCGAATGTTCTGTGATCGGTGCGGGAGCCATCGTAAACAAAGATATTCCGCCTTACTCAGTCGCGATGGGTATTCCAGCGCGGGTGATCAAGGTCATTGAGCCTAGTTCGGTAGTGCGGCCCATTGAAGCTCCGCACTATCAGGGCAAATATGCTGAAGTGCAGCGCGTCTTTGATGAAGTCTACGAAACTGGGCAGGATTACGCTTCTGATTGGGCTTCGCCCAAAATGCGCTCCATCTTTGAATCAACGATTCTGGCTTCTCTGAATGACGTGTCATCAGAAATGCGCTCCATACTGGAAGTGGGCTGTGGCAATGGTCGCTGGCTCGCCTTGCTGCGAAACCGCTTGGAATCCGCCACCCAGTTAACGGGTATCGATCTTTCGCCGCAGTTGGTGGCAAAAGCCCACGATATTTTGCGCGAGAAGGCCCAGATCCTCTGCGGCAATTTTATAGAGTTGTCGCTTGAACCGAACATCCTTTTTGATGCGATCTATTTTTATGATGTCTTTCAGCACTTTTCCCATGCGGATTATCATTCAGCACTCCGCAAGGCAGCCTCGCTCATCAAACCCGACGGCCTATTGATGATTCTCGATAAGGAAGCTGCCTCTATCTATGCCTTCACGATGCGGCTGAAGCAAGCCGCACGCATGACTCCTCTACACTACTCGAATGTGAACTACCCTTCTTTTGCCGAACTCATCAAACTGGCGGAGAGCGTTGGCTGGAAAGTCCAGACGCGCAAACGACTACAGGAATATCACTATCTTGCCTTGAGGAAACTACCCAATGCCTGATGTTATGATGTATGTCATCTGGCTTATCATCGGATTGTGGGTGTTGATCGCATGGGGTCAGGCGTGGCGCATGGGCAGACAAGCCCGCCAACAGAGCCATCCGATGTTCATGCTGGCAAGTACGCCGTTTGTGTCGATCCTGATTCCCGCTTGGAATGAGCGCTCGACGATTGCCGCCACACTGTTGGCATTGCGCGAATCGCGATATTCGGAGTGGGAAGCTGTGGTTATTGCTGGCGGGCCGGATGGCACGGAAGCCTATGCCCGCGATCTTTGTAAAACGTGGGCGCAATTCAAGGTAATCGCACAGCCACCACGCGGCAAGAATGCCGCCTTTAACGTGGGCTATGCCGAGGCGAAAGGCGACCTGATTGTCCTTATGGACGCGGATTGTCTTGTCGAGCCAGACTGGTTAGCCAATCTGCTTGCGCCGCTAACGCAGGGCTATTCGGCAGCAGTGGCAAATTATTTCGCAACGGAACATACCCTGATCAGCGATCAGTTCGAGATGGAAAAGATTCTGGCATACGAAATGCGCGGCGAAACGACATTGCACGGCGGCGCAATCGCCGTACAGCGGCAGATTATCGAGCAGATTGGTCGCTTTCCTGAGAGCGTGACGGTTGGTGTAGATTGGGATTTTGATGTGCGCGTCTCCCGATTGGGAGTTCGCAAAGCCTTCGCCAGAGACGCACACCACCGCACCTATCTCCCTAATTCGCTACGCCGTTTTAGCAAGGACGAGATTCGATGGCGGCGGGCGCACCTGCAATTGACACTTGGCTTGATGGGAAATCCATCGGATCAAGGGCATCCATTGCTTACATCTCTCAGTTTTTACATCATGGGCGGGCTATTTTTCGCTGCTTTACCCATCGGCCTGCTTGGATCGCTTAGCCTCGGCTCAATGACTCCGTTGTGGTTGGCAACGGCTTTTATGGTGTGGGTGCTGTTGCGGCGCGTCAATCCGGCGATCAGTACGTTGGCCTATACGGGCGATAGGGGATGGTTGCCCCAACTCTGGGTGACTCCTGCGCTGCTAATCGTGAGCTTTTTTAGTGGGTTAATCGCGCTGGCGACTCTACACAAACAGATCGTGTTTTTTCAGGGGCCACGCCCAAAAGTACAGAAATCTGGATGATACGTTTGCTGCTGAACGGGGCGAGGGTGTTGCAGCGCAGCCATGCGCGGATACTGGCTTATCACAGCGTATCGGTTGTGTGTGCTGATCCCTGGACGGTAAGTCCGCAGCAGCTTGATTCTGATCTTGCTCTATTGTGTCAACACGGGTTTACTGTGTGCGGCTTGCCCGAACTAATCAGCCTGATCGAAGCGGGAAAAGACATCTCGCGCCGGGTTTGCCTGACCTTTGATGATGCGTTTGCCGATTTCAAGAGCGATGCGCTGCCCATCCTTGAAAAATGGCAAGCCCCGGCTACTGTCTATGTCGCCACCGGGAAAGTCGGTGGACACAGTGATTGGAGCCATTATGCACCCCAGCGTCCATTGATGAATCTCGACGACCTTGTAACACTAGGCAAGGCACAGGTCGAGATTACAGTGGGCAGTCACAGCATACGCCACGAGCGATTATCCCAACTTCCGATGGCACAGTTGGAGGATGAAGTGACCTTATCTTTACAGTGGTTGAATGCCCATCTGAACATCACCGATTTTCATTTTGCCTATCCATATGGAGATTGCACCCTAAGGGAGCGTCAGGTTGTGCAAACGGCGGGCTATCGCAGTGCTGTGTTGCTTGGCGGCTTGTGGGGCAACAGCCTCGGAACAGATCGGTGGGCGCTGGTTCGTGAGCCAATGCTAGCAGCACATACACCAGCCGATCTTGCAGCAATTTTGAGTGGTAAACGCGACTGGCACGAATTGTGGGTAAGTCTGCACCGTCGGTTAGCAATTCGCGCACAGAAACCGATAAATGAATTTCAGGAGCAGCGATGAATAAAGTACAGGCCTTTTACCAACTTCTCGACGGGGTGAAGGGTGGACAGGGTACCGGGAATTTTGCGCCTGAACTGGCGCAGTTCGTTCCCATACCCGGAGGGCGGCTGATGGATATTGGCTGTCTGGATGGCTGCAAAACCGAATTGATCCGCGACACGATCCAAGCGGCAGAAGCCTATGGTGTCGATTTTGTGCCTAACCGCCTGCTGGAAGCGGAAGAACGCGGTATCCACACCGCTTGTGTTGACCTGAACAACGATCTGCCACTGAAGTTTGAAGACGGCTACTTTGATGTTGTGTTCTGCGGCGAAGTGATCGAGCATGTTTTTTCGCCGGATGATCTCGTGGAAGAGATCGCCCGACTGCTGCGACCCGGCGGCTATGCCGTGATCACGACTCCAAATCTGGCGTGCTGGAAAAATCGGATTGTGCTGCTGTTCGGCTGGCAGCCATTTTTTAGCGAGGTCAGCACCCGCGCTCGCTATGGCAATCCGCTGGCCCCGGCAGGTTTACCGTCAGGCCATATTCGCATGTTTACGCCGCGTGCATTGCGTGAACTGGCTGCTGTCTTCAACCTGAAAATAGAGCGCATCGCCGGAACGGCGACCCCTTCGGGCGCACACACGCTCATCGGCAGCCTGTCGCGGTTTTTGGATAAGCTGATTATCCCGTTGGTGCCGACTCTGGCTGACCGGATGATGATGCGTTTTGTTAAAAAGTAGCCGTGAGCGCGACTACTTAGAAGTGATCACGCCTGCGGAACTATTTTCTTATGGAATGCGTCGCGCATTGGATTATCTCGGTATGTGGGTGTGGCACAGTCGTGTGCAGCGTGTGCGTATTCAATCTAATGAACCAGATGTGATTCAGCAGGTGATGTTACGCCTGCCACCCTCAATAAAATCGGTAGATTTGCCTGTTGATAATCTTGCCTCATCTGAGAAATGGTCATGGTTGATCACCGTTGACGCGGGGGCAGAAGCGGTGCTGTATCCGTTCTCGCTGGAAACAGGGATGCCTCTCATTCAAGCGGATCACATGATCGGCTGTTTTCGCAATACGCTTTCCTATAAGAAGATCCTGCATCCCGCTTCCAAAAGTCTGACGATTCGACAGGTCGTGCATCAACTCAAGTTTGCCAATTATCGCTGTGAGGTTGAGCAGTTGCGGGGCATTTACCCGCCAACCTTCATAGCGATCTGGGCGCTGGCAATGCTAGCGGATCGCTTGGCGCTGCCGATCTATTTTCCGCTTAAGGATTACGCATTGCGGCACATCACCGCCAGCCGTTTTGAGCGCCTGTTGAGTTATATCGTGGTGTTTCATGGTCAGTCTTGACGACCTGCGTGGCGACACGGCGGTATTGGCGCTCGATCAGTGGTTGGAGTCGATGCGCGGCCCCTCCGGTTACACTGGTCCGATCAGCCATTGGTGGGACTCAAGTTTGATCTATACAGGCGCAATGCTTGACTGGCGCTATGAGGGCATTCTCTGTGGCTATCTCAACTTGTATCATGCGACTTCTAACGCAATCTGGTTAAGAAGAGCACAACAGGCAGGCGATGATCTGATCGCGGGACAGCAGACCGATGGTCATTTCTGGAATTCGTCATTCGAGTTTGGCCCTGCTATCGGCGGCACGCCCCACGAAGCCGCCGCGACGATTGGCTTGCTGGAACTTGCCAGTGTCCTTCGCGCTGAGAAATTGGCGGAGTGGCAGCGTTATTTTGCGGCGGCGGAACAAACGATCCGCCAAGTGTTGATCGGACGGCTGTGGACTGGGCGCGGCTTCCGGGAACAGCCCGACGATGATTGTCTGGTTGCCAATAAGAATGCAACCACGCTGGAAGCATTGCTGCTCTACGAAGCGCTGTCCGGCGAGTCGATGCAGCTTTATATCACTGCTGCCGCGCAAGTGGTGTTGTCATGTCAGGTTGCCGAGGGCAGCAGGGCAGGCGCGACGGTTCACGCTGGAACGCATCAGCACGCACTGACCTTTGGCATTTATACGGCGCGATGTGTTTCGGCGATAGCACGGCTAATCGGAAGGCAACCCTTGCCTATGTACGCAGCATTTATTCAAAAGGCAGTGCGTTATCTTTCGACACTCGTTCAGGCGGACGGTACGCTACTTGGTCACTACAAAAGCGGACCGTTGATCGGCGCGCCACGTTGGATCAGCCCCAGTGGTGATCTGCTGCGGGCGTTTTTGCTTGCTCAACCCTATGCTACGTTTGATCAAACGCTGATCGCGAAACTCGTGTCGATATTGGTTAACGCACAATATCCCGGCGGCGGCATTCCCACTGCAAACGGATTTGCCAGACTAGGGCGACTCAAATTTCGAGAGACTCTGCCAGAATTTCGGGATGTGCTGCCTGTCGTGGGCTGGTGCGATAAGGCGTTCCGCGCCCTGACGATGCTTTACCAACCACACTACATAAACGTCACGACTTCTTTCCAAAAAACAGAGATCGACTGTGTGTGGCGTAACCGCCGCTGTTGGTTTCGCGAAGATAAGACCCGCTTTATGTTGACCGAACAGCGTTCCGGTCATCTCTATTATGAGTGGCACAAAGGGGAAAGTTACCCAGACGTAATAGATCTGTGAAACTGCACTGTTCAGAAAGTGGGACAATAGCTTATGTTTTACCAATCCAATGGTGGAAATTATGCTTAAAACGTTGATAAGGTACGTCTCATTTTTTGCGACATGGGTCATAATCACCACCACAACTTCCATCCAGCCCGTCCACGCACAAAGTTGCACGCTGCTACAGTCATCATTACAGTCACCACAACACTATCCAGTCTACGATGCCAACCAGAACGGTATTGCGGATCGGGACGGCGATGTGTGGACGATCCCCGATAGTACGGGCGCGACCCATATACTCATTAAATTTGCGGTGGTTGACCAACACAAAACTGCGTTTATCTATACCAATGATGTTGTCACCTCGGAGGCTTTGTGCAAAAGTATCCTTCCCGGCTGGATAATCCGTATCGTCGCGGATGGCTCAGGTTGGTATCTTGCCAACGGTCTGCCTGACTGGAATCTTTCCCTGACGCTGCACAGTTACTACAGTTTTCAGGATACCGAATACGAGCTTGTACTGGCCCAAAACCCCGACCAGATGCCTGCCAATTGGCCTCCCAACGCTACGAGAAACGTTGTCGAGATTAAAACGCATGATCTAAACAATGATGGTTCGCCGGAAGATGAATATGATAATGTCGATGTGGCGGGGCCATATCCGCTGATTTCGGTCAATATCGATAAAACATGGCGGCCTGTCCCCGGTGACTTGCTACCAGTGATTGGCCCGATGATTGTCCTCACCGCAGATCACAGGGCGATTGCACGGCTCAAGCATCTGATCCCGATTCGGTATGTGGAAAGCGGCTATTCGTTCGTCTTTGGCAGACCCGCTGGTGGATCAACCGCTTCGTTTGCCGTCGAAAACCCGTTCGCCTTTTACGACTTGCACGGCAATCACGACGGCGAATCGGAATTAAAGCTGCGAGCCATTACTGAAGATCAGGATCGACACAACGATGCCGTGACGACCTACAGTGAGTTCCGCTATAGCTGGGCGCAGCAGACCGAATTGCAGCATTATCGCTTTTACCTTATCGGTGATCCGCCAATTGATGAAGTCCACACTTACAGTGGCATACGTATTAGCCATCTGGATTACCAGAAATTGCCGGATTTTGTCATTTCGCAGGTCTGGCTTGGGGCTGCCTTTGCCGAATATGAATCGGACAGTCCGCGCTCCTTTACCGAGGGAATCTACGAAAGCCTTATTTACACGCCACAAGTGCGGAGCAAGCTCTTAGATCGGGCGGCGATTTCGCTAGCACCGTATACCCCGCCATATGTCGGGCTGCGCGAGGAATACAATTTTGAGGACTATAACCGCCAACCGCGCTTATATTTCAGCACGGTTGATCGCCGCCTGCACATGATTGGGGCGCGGGCTGGCGTGATTATTTTGGATGCAAAAACGAGCATCAGCGGGAACAGCTTCGACTTTACCAATGATGAACTGACTGACGGTACAGCAGAGATTTACCGCAGTGTCATGTACAGCGACACCGATCAGGACGGCTATTTTGATACGTGGACGCGACAACAGGGTAAACCCGATCAACAGCTTATTGTCCGCCCCGATCTCGCGGTACTGACTTCTGAGAATGGGCTACAAGTTAAGCAGTTGTCACAAGGCTTCGCTGCGCGATTGTGGCAAACCGCCCCGCCAACCAATACAAAGGAATGGCGCGATCTTGGAGTCCGTCTGGCAAAGGACGCGGCGGTTCACCATACAGCGGATGATTTGGCGGCGATGTTTGCTGACTTACCCGGCTCGGTAACGGTACTCAGCGGCGCGGCGATCACGCATCTCTCCACCAACCCAGATCGGTTTATCGCCTCAATTCATGTTCAGAAACCTGCCCGTCAAGCTCAAGCGGGTTCACTGCGCGATGGAGAGTATGTACTCCAGAATGAGAATGGCAAGCTCTCTGTCCAACCCCCTCAACCGCCGACTATCCAGCTTTCACCGATCACCGTGACACGGGTCGAGAATACCAATACACCTTTATATGGTTATATCGACTTCACGGCGCAAAATGCAGGCTCCACTGATGCTTATCCTGTTGAAATCAACGTGCAGCAGCAGGTCGGTATTTTCTATGTCACAGTGTTCGATCAGACTGTGACCCTCCCTGCCAAAGGACAAAAGCAGTTTCACGTCGCGTGGTCTCCTGCTTCGGGGGGAAAATTTACTCTGAGTGTCGAAGCACGCTATGCACCTTTGCCGATAGCGCTCTCCGTTACTGTGACTCCACAGGCTTCGGCAACGCCCAATATGCTGCCCCAACCAACCGCTGTGCTGCCCCAACCAACCGCTGTGCTGCCACCGCACCGCCCGATCTCACCAATCGTCGCCCAGCAATCAATTGACTATAAGGTTGACTTACCTGTCGCGCCATCGCCGCTATTCTTTTCCGATAACCAAAGTGTGCTGCTGGTGATCCTGTTGGGTGTAATTCTGCTAACGATGCTGATTGTGCTAGTCATTTTCCTGTACGAAAACGAAAGAAATTATGTTAACTCAGACTAGATCAAAGCCTGATGTTGTCCTCTTGCCATTGATAGCAGCCTTGACCATTCGATTGCTGCTGACCTTATATTGGATTGGTCGCTACAGCGGGTATTGGATCGAAGGGGATACTTCGCGCACAACCTCTACGATTCTGGCGACACTCAATAGCGGGCTATTGTATTCAGACACCGGACGGACTTACTCTAATGGTTTTGGCTATCAAGTTTATGCGGCAATTGTGGCGCAGCTTTCCGCCGTTGATGTGAATTTCCTCCAATTGTGGATCTTCCCCTTCATGGGCTTAGTCGTAACGCTCATTGCTTTTGCTTTCTACTATCGTGCGCTGAATAACGCACCAATTGCCGGGTTAGCGGCGACCTTTTTGGGCTTGCAAGCCGATCTGCTGTTCACGACCAACCGAGGGACGCACGAGAAGCTTATCTTTATTTTTATCCTCGTGGCGTTAATGGCAATTGGGCTAGCCCTAACCGCTTTCGAGTCGATGGCGTGGCGTGCTGGACTCGCGCTGGTCTATTACCTTGCCATGTTCGGATTGGCATCAACGAACGTCTTCTTTTCTTCGTCTTTCATCGCCACGTTAATTCTGGCAGTGATTGGCTGGATGCTATTGACCCGAAGTACCACATTAAGGGGCATCCGAGTAACATGGCTCATTTATCTTGCTGCCGTGTGCTTTATCTTCGTGATCTTAATCGTATTTTTCATTTATCCACCGTCCGTCGGGTTTGTGTCGCAAACACGCAATCTGCTTGACCGCCTCCTATTGTTTTTATCGCCCCACCGCAGCGAGTCATCCGGGTTAGTCTACTCGTCTGCGGACTGGGCATGGATCATCCCGTTCTCATGGTTGTTCCTGCGCCTCTTTGACTTTTTCGTGTTGGGGCTTGCCGCGTTGGGCTGGCTGTATTTGGCATGGCAGATCTTTCGCCGCACCCGAATACTCGACCATATCTCGACGGCCTTGTTCTGGCTGATCATTCTGCTGCCCGCCTTCGCTGTTCAGAATGCGTTCTCTATTGTTAGCGATCTGAGCAGTTCCAGCGGAAGTTTCAACAATTTGCAAATTCGCCTAGCCCCGCTAACTATCCTCATTGCAGCGCCTTTTGCTGCCTACACGTTTCTGTCGATCTTGCGGTGGCTGTTGGTACGGCGTGGGTATCTGCGGATGGTTTTTACCCTGTGCATTGTGATGGTTATGTTTACCACGATGGCCTTGCTCAAAAGTACCTCGGAGCCACTACTGTCGAATACGTGGCTGTTTTATGCGCCCGCCGAAGCCCAAAGTGTCGAGTGGCTGAATAGCCATATCTCACTGATGACTCGCGATAACGGGCTGCGAACTCCGCGTGTCTGGGCGGGGCCAGATTTTCGGATAGGGGAACTCTGGCTGAACAATTTCTGGGGGCAAAACCGTGCTTCTGTACCAGTCGTTAGCTCACCGACGGAACGCTTTAACTACGTGCTGAGTTCGCCCGTGACACAGGCGCAAACATCACGGCTACGAGAGGCATTCCCCGATGTCACAAGCGCAAACCGAATCTATGACAATGGCAGCACCCAACTTTACTTGACCGGGAGATAGGGAGATAGCAAGATAGATCATGAACGAAGCCGACATTATCGCGCCAATCCCCATCAGCCCGACGAGTCTTGTAATCAAGGCGCGACGGTTCATCGTGGACTTTGCCCGTCACCCCGGTTTTTATCGCGACTTGATCTTTTTCATGGCAAGCACGGCAACTGTATCGGGATCGGGCTTTATCTACTGGAAACTAGTGACGCTGCTGTATGCGCCCAGTGTCGTCGGTAGTGCTGGGGTAGCACTTTCGACGGCGGCCTTCCTCTCTGGGATCGCGAATCTTGGCCTTTCAACGGGCATTGTGCGTTTTACGCCACAGGCCGATCCACAGCGCAAAGCGATGCTCAGCACCTTTTCGCAACTGGTGTCGATTGTTCTAGCGCTTGTATTTTCAATCGGCTTTCTGTTAGGTCGTAGTATTTGGGCACCGGATTTTCTGAAAGTGCCTTTTGCGGCGGGCTATGCGATGAGTTTCCTTGCCTTGACGATTATCTCGGCTTCCAGCAATATTCAAGAGTCGGTGTTACAGGCGGAACGTCAATCGCCAGCGATGTTTGCCAAGTCTTTGTTCCTGAGCCTCACCCGGTTGATTGCGCTGCTTGTGCTGCCTGTTGCAGGTGGAGTCGCCAGTTTGATCGGCTCGACTTTGTATCCGCTGGCGTTGCTGACGATTCTGCTATTCTGGATTATCCCGCGCTACTTCCGACTCGCCAACGCGCATTTACGCTTTGACCTGCCCGCCATTCGTGGCATGTTTACCTATTCGCTAGGCAATCAAGTGTTCAATCTCCTGTGGAGTTTGCCATCGTTTGTCTTTCCATTGATCATCTTTAATGGCTTAGGTAGCGCGTCAAACGCCTATTTCGGCGTGGCGTGGCTGTTTGTCAACCTGATGTTGATTATCCCTAACGCGATCTCCCTGACACTGCTCATTGATGCTTCGCATGACGAAGCCAATCTAGCCAAGCGTATCGGGTCTTCACTGAATACCAATCTGGCCTTATTGACACCAATTCTCGTGGTGCTGTGGATCGGTGCGCCGTATATTCTGGGGATTTTTGGTACGGTGTATGCGGCGAATGGCGTGGATGTGCTGCGTCTCTTTGTGCTTGCCACTGTCCCCGGTGCGGTCAACAGCGTGTACCTGACTTCCAAGCAAGTGACCAAACAGATTGCCATACTCAACCGAGTGACTTTTGTGTTGGTCGGACTATGCGTCGGGTTAGGCGCAGTGCTTGAGCGCAGTGCGGGATTAGTCGGCATCGGCTGGGGCTGGCTGACCGGGCAAACGGTCATGGCCTGTATTCTCATTATTCCGTTGCGCTTCGGATCATTCAAATTAAGCAATTTAATTAATCGGCTCAGGCGCTGATGCGTAATTCTGATGGGCTATGCGTCGGGTTACTAGCGTATGGGCTGGATCGCCCCTTGACAGGTATCACGCGCTATACCGTTGAACTGATCCGCGCATTGGTGCAACTTCAACCAGCGCCAGATTTAGTGTTGCTCACCGCAGGGCAAGCGTTGGCAGCAGCCGAACTTCGAGGCTATCGATCTGTCCCGCTGAGAGGCAGCCGTTTATTACCCGCCTTTCTGACACTTGGCAGTTTGTTAGTTCGTCAAGCCAGTCAGCATGAAGCGTTTGATGTTATCCACGATCCGACAGGCGTAACCCCTTTTGCCTTTGGCACGGGCGATGTACCAAATGTTGTGACCGTCCACGATGTGTTGACTTGGGCTTTTCCCGGCACCAATACGCTGCTAGATACGCTGATCTATCGATACTGGCTGCCGCGCTGCCTACCCCAAGTGAATGCCGTGATCACGGTGAGTCACGCTTCAAAAGCCGACATCATCCGTTATTTCAAGATCGAGCCATCGAAGGTTCATGTTGTTCCATTAGGCGTTCCTCCGTATTTTCAACGAGTTAGCGTCGCGCAGATTGAGGCGGTGTTGGCACGCTATCAACTCCCTCGGCGCTATCTGCTTTCGGTAGGTTCACAGAACAAACGGCGCAATCTCCCACGATTGATCAAAGCCTATGCACTTTTGCGTGCTGACGGTGAACAGCGCCCCTTGCTTATTGTTGGCTTCCACCAGCAAACAGAGGAGATGAATCGGCTCATCGAGTCGCTGCATCTGCGCGATCGAGTAGTTTTTCTGGGGCGACTGCCGGATAGCGATCTGATCGCGCTCTACAGTGGCACGGATGTTTTTGTCTTTCCGTCGCTCTATGAGGGGTTCGGGCTGACCCCGCTTGAAGCGATGGCTTGTGGCGCACCCGTGGTATGCTCCAATAGTACGTCGTTGCCCGAAGTGGTGGGAGATGCCGCCTTGACCGTCGATCCATATGATGTGCAAGCGATTGCACAGGCAATCCATACCGTGCTGGCTGATAAAACTTTGGGGGAGAACCTTAGCGAGAAAGGTTTACAGCAGGCAAAGGCATTTACGTGGGAACGAACTGCCATCGAAACCTTGCAGGTTTATCGCACTGTGGCGCGCCAATGAATGTTATGAATAATGGATAACCAACCTCTTAAAACGCGGCTCGGATGGCGACATAACGAGTTGCTGCTGCTATTGCTGGCAGGGATAATTTTTCTTGCACTGGTTATCAACGACAGTCAGGGATCACTTGCCTCGCCGCTGGTTATTCTCCGCCTCGCGTTGAGCTTGTTTCTAGCAACGTTCGCTTCTGGGTATACGGTTCAGGCAGCGCTATTCCCGCAGCGCAAGGCGCTACGCTTGGTTGAACGTATTGCGTTGTCCTTTGGAATTAGCGTCTCAATATTGCCGCTGCTCGGCGTGATCTTGAGTTTGCTGCCTTGGAAGATCACACTGTGGCCTATTATCATTGGCTTGGGCAGCATTATGGTTGTGGCAGCAGTGGTGGCGCTCCATCGCCGTAGCGGGCTTCCCGAATCGGATCAGGCTTCCTTCACCTTGAGTCTAAATTGGTGGGGCTGGTGGCACCGTCAACACCGCACCAATCGGCTGTTCTATTTCTTGTTAGTGCTGATGCTGGGTTGTATCATCACGGTTGTGGTAGCAATTCTGCTGATACCCAAAACTGGCACATTGTTAACCGAGTTCTACCTCCTCGGCTCTGAAAATGTGGCTGAAACATATCCGAATGATGGTATCGTTGGGCAGCCGATGGCTGTCGTTTTGGGCATCATGAATCGCGAAGGTGTGCCAGCGCAATACTCGGTTATCATTAGGCATGATGCTGAGACGTTGCAACCACTAGGGCCACTTGATCTCGGCAATAATGAGCGATTTGAGAAAAGCATCAGTTTTACCATGCAGAATGTAGGGGATCATCAGCGCGTCGAATTTATTCTCGAACGGGAAGGCTATGCGTCACCCTATCGTGTTTTGCAGTTGTGGGTAAATGTGCGTCCAGCCAGTTAGGAACGCGAGAAACAAGACTTAATGGAAACGTCATCGCCCGCCACTCTCTCTGAAAAGCTCCGTACTCGCTATTCAATAGCGTTGATCGCTCTCACCTATCTTGTGCTGTTCGCCATCGCGGAAGCGTCTCTCGATTTTGGATCGCCTACTGTTGGATTTATCGTCTACATCGGCGTAATGTTAGGGCTGTTTGTCCATTCAGCCGCTACATGGGATACGCCGCTTTCGCAATTTTTACTGACAGTCAGCCTAATTCCGCTGATCCGAATCGTTGGATTGTCCCTACCACTGGCGACTATCGCTACGATTTACTGGTACGTGCTTATCAGTATTCCGCTGTTTGTGGCAGTCGCTATTATCTGCATTGTACTTAAGCTGCCTTTGAAGGCGATTGGTCTGACGACACATGGATTACTTTTACAGTTTATTATTGGCCTCGTCGGGATCGCATTTGGCTTTGTCGGCTATCAGATTGTCCAACCCGTTGCTTTGGTAAACAGCCTGACGGTGCAATCGCTGGCAGTTCCGGCGGTTATCTTGTTCGTTTGCACTGGGTTTCTGGAAGAATTGATCTTTCGCGGGATTCTGCTGTACGGAACTCGGAAGGTAATCGGCGCAGCCAACGGCCTATATGTTGCCATTATGTATACTTTGTTACAAGTGGGTCAGAAATCGTTGGCGCTCGGTGTATTTACCTTTGTCGTCGCGCTCTTTTTTTCATGGATCGCTACTAAAACCCAGAGCATCATCGGTGTGTCAATTGCACATGGCTTGACCAATATCATGTTTTTTTTGATCATGCCCCTTGTGCCAACGTCGACAGGACTCATCCTGACAGCAGTTGGGTTGGCAACCGCGATACTGCTCCTGCTCATTTCTGTAGTCAATAGGCGGTTCAGTCGTACTTAGTGCGGTGCTTCCGCCACCTTCAAAATTACAAATAGAATAAAGATCATCAACAGCGGAATAATTCCGATGATCAAGATCTGTCGTAAAGCACGTCCAGAGGGGCGTTGGGTTGCATGGAATAATTCGCGCTGCACCAGCAAAATGGCCAACGTCAAAATGGTAAAGAATGCAAATCCGCTGGCAACTGCCGAAATCTTGACCAGCGATAGGGTTGTCTCCGTCACCGTTATAATCAAGTTTAGACTCCTGATCTTAGTCAGCATACAGTAGATTCGCTGCAATTATGCGATTGAAAAACTTGTAGGGTTGATAAACTACGTCCGATCGGCTTGTCAGGCTACTCTGGGCGTTAGTATCATAAATGATCCCTGTAGAAGATACTAACGACCAAGTACGTGGAATATTACAACCATTGTGCCGGCTACTTAACGTATCTGAGCCGAGAATCCTGCGTCAGGCAGCCAGTCGGTAGTGATGATGCAAACCACCTAGGATGAAAATGGAGTGGACTTGACCAGCACGCTGTTTCGAAGTGTTCCCCTCTGAGGATGGAACCGGGATGTGCTGTCCTATCCGCTGATGCGGACGGAAATGATTGAAATACGTCACATACGCTTTGAGGATACCGGTGAGATGCCGTGCTCCCAAGACGAGAAAATGGTCGAGGCATTCCGCCGCACACTGCCCAGAAATCGCTCGCAATATGAATTGGCTTTCGGGGCACGATACGGCGTTTTTAGAATCTTGATGCCGCTCCCCGCGGCAACGCGGGCAAATTGTAGTCCAAATTTACTGTCATTGTCGCGAATTAAGTACTTCGGATGGGTCTCGAAGGGCGTAGCTTCGCGCCATTGCTGCCCCGCCCAGGCATCGGTGGGATGACGGGTCACGCCCACGTGGACAACACGTCGCGAGCCGAGTTCGATGATGAAGAAGGCATATAGCTGCCGAAAGCGCCAGTCATTCACCGACAAGAAATCACAGGCCCAAACCTGTGTCGCATGATTTTTTAGGAAGGTAGACCCGGTCTGTGAACTGGGACGGGGTGGACGAGCGCCGCGCATATAACGCTGGATGGTTCGCTTAGCCAGCTTGATACCGGGTTTGCGCAGCTCGCCTTGGATCCGTTCAGCGCCCCATAGACGATTCTCCTTGGCTATCTGACTGATCAGGGCAATGGTTGCCGCCGGAATGCGCGACTTGCGACCTTGCTTCGTCGTCTTGCGTTTCCACACCAGACGAAACAGCTCTCGATGCCCGCCCAGCAGCAATGCTTCGCGCCACGCCCGGACTATGCTCGCTAAGAATCCAGCAGCAGACGGTCACGTCCCTTCAATTGTGGTCGTTTGACCTGCCGCTTGACGATAATCAGTTGTTGGCGCAAAAGCACGTTTTCGACGATCAGTTCGCCCTTACCCTTGGTCACATCGTTGACAGCTCTGCCCACCAGTGTCTCCTTCATGGGCTGGGCCTATTGCGCGAGGCGCTCCTTCAAGCTCGTGACAACGTGTTGGGCGATAGTTTTCAACTGGTTCAGCAAGCTGGTCAACATGATACTTTCTCCTGTTGGCACTGACTCGGTTTTTTCGAGAACTCATTGTACCGATGCGAAGCAGTGCGAGGAAATGCAGGAGTTCAGGTACGTCAAGCGTGCCGCTGCGGGATCTCATCTGCCTAGATACGATAGCCGACATAGTCCTACTTCAATGAAGAGCGCCCCATCAAGGCACTGGACAGCGCATTCCTATTCATTCGGATACCGTTCCTCCGACGTTCGATAGCGCCCGGTCTATTCGCGCATTTCCGGTTTTGGGGGGGCCTCATCACGTTTATCGCCGCGCCGAGTGGCATGAGCAGCCAAAAAACGACCTTTGGCGTATTTAGCAGCCAACACGAGATGACAAGGGTAGCCAATACAATCCCATATATGCTCCAGCGGAATACTACTTGGGAGGGGGACACGCTGACTGCCGTTCCAAAAGCTTCCCGATCAGTACGGTCTTGGCAAGCGGAATCGACGTGTTTCTTAATTCGTTATGGAGAATCAAGACAGCGGTTCGACCTAAATCGTACTTTGGGACACTGAAAGTTGTCAGGGATGGCGTACTATAAGCGCTGTCCCTGACATCGTCGATGCCTACTACGGATATGTCGTCTGGACAAATTAACCCAGCATCTTTGATGGCTTCCATTGCACCAAATGCGGCTCGGTCGCTTACGGCAAAGACTGCCGTTGGCGGTTCTGGTAGGGCCATTAATTTCTGCATCTGAATGTACCCTTTTCTAGGGTTCCCAGAAACAGGGGCAGGTTGCAGACTGGGATCGAGCGGTAAACCATTTTCGATCATAGCGATCTGATGCCCACGGAGGCGATCTCGCAAACTGCTATATTTATCCGGCCCACTAATCGCCCCAATCCGCTGGTGTCCCAGCTTGATCAGATATTCTGTCATGATACGCCCGGCAGTAAAATTATCGGCAGTTACTGAATGGATTGACAGGTTTTGATAATTCTCCACCAGAACCATGGGCACCCTCGCTTCGACTATTTTCTGGATGACCTCCGGGGTCACATCTCCGTCATTGGCAATGATCAGCCCGTCTATGTCTCGCCCCATCAGCTCACGGATGCTGTTGATAGGATCAATAGCTGGGCGAAAAACGTGCAGCAGGACTTGGTAACCGTACTTGTAAGCGGTTTCCTCAATTCCCGAGACAATTCGCAAGTAATACCCCTCACTCCGTGACGCTTCGGAAAGGGATTCCATCAGCAGGCCAAAGACCCTAGTTTCGGTGGCAATGGCTTGGTTGCCATCTGCAAAATATCCAAGCTCTTTAATGGCCTTCCGAACCCGCTCGCGCCTGAACTGGCTCACCCCGGGTTTTCCATTGACCACCAGTGAAACAGTTGAAAGGGATACACCCGCGGCGGCAGCAACATCCCGCATATTTGGTGCCTTATTGTCCCCAGATTTTAATTGCGAAGTCAAAGTATTCTTGCGTCTCCCCAGATCTAGATGCTAGCTTCCATACTTTATCCCTTAATCAACAACTAAGAAAGTTTTCGAACAGAAAATAAAGTTTCGAACATAGCTTTATAAAGCTAATCGTTTGTTCGATTGTTTGCAATAGAATCTGTCAGTAAAATCTCTCATTCAAAGGTAAAGGTGGGCAAGCAAACATTGTGCCTATGTGATAAAAGAAACTCACCCTCGCATCATCGCATCCTACTAATTGTACGGTAAAAAGCCATTTCTTTTGCCCACAAGGGTTGAGAACCAACAGTATGGAATGGATAAGAACAATTATATATTTTGTTCGAAAAATTGGAACAAAAACAAACACATTCCTATTGACAATCCCACATTGTGTATGCTAGAATGCTTCAAACTAAATCTAGTACCTTTATTTAAGAACAACTTTACATTCACTACTATGATTATTTGTCATACTAACACCTGATCGTTTTTGGGGAAATGATCTTTGAGATGAGTCTGTTGGCGGACCATGTAATAAGCTAACCGACTCCGTCCTAAGGTTATATTTCCCTTTTAAGTCTTTTGTGGAGGAATGCAGGAAAGTATTAAGTCGATCCCTTATCACCCTAGTTATTATTATGCTGGAGGAAAATAATGAAAAAGGTTAGGTTATCGAGACGAGATTTTTTGAAGCAGGCCGCCGCATTGACCGCGGCAACCGCTATTCCCCCTCAGATCCTCACATCTCAGCCACTAGCTCGCCTAGCGGCCCAAGGACAGGAAGTTGCGCCGGGCGTACCAAGGGATGAGTGCCTCATCCTAGAAAACCCGACCGGGACTGTTCTACCGGCAGATGACTTCAATCGCTGGCGGGGCAGCTCCAACACCTACTCGACTGGCTTCCAGCAACTGGCGCTGGATGCGCTGTGGTACATCGACCCGGATGCGGGTGTCAAGGGCGTATGGGATAATGCCCTGGCAGCCGATAAACCGCTCTACAATGCTGACTACACCCAGATGACTGTCAAACTCCGCCAGGGTCTCATGTGGAGCGATGGTGTCGAGTTTACAGGGGATGACCTGTTCTATACCGTCGATACCCTGATGAAGACGCCGGGAATGGCCTACCAAGGCCTGTTCGCAGGTAGTATCGACAAAATGGAACAGCCCGACAAATATACCGTTGTCTTCCACCTGAAGAACGCCAACTCGCGCTTCCACTCTGCTTTCACGGTGCGCTGGAGCGCTTGCTTCATGATGCCTAAGCATATCTTCGAAAAGGAAAAGGACCCGCTGGCGTTCAAGTTCAACCCGCCGGTCAGTTTGGGAGCCTTCACGCTCAAAGATTTCGATCCGAACGGGAAATGGTTCCTGTGGCAGCGCCGCGATGACTGGAAGAAAACCTCGGTCGCCCTCCTTGGCGATGTGGACATCAAGTACGCTATGTATATTGACCCAGGTCCAGCCGACAAGCGCGTCATCGCACAAAAGGCACATCAGCTGGATGTGATTCATGACCTCACCCCTGAAGGCCGCATCACCTTGGCTAAGACCAGTCCGACCTCGGTCGGTTGGTTTAAGTCATTCCCTTGGGCGCATCCTGATCCCACGCTGCCGGCTGTGATCTACAACAATGAAAAACCCGGCCTGGACAAGAAGGAAGTCCGCTGGGCGTTGACTCTGGCGATGGATATCGTCCAGATCGCCCTGGCCTCCTATAAAGGCGCGGCAACCATCTCCGCCATCCACGTCCCGCCGACTGGTCTGTACCCCAAGTACTATCACCAGCCGCTAGAACCTTGGTTGAATGACTTCACTATTAAAGTTGGTGGACAGGACTACAAGCCTTACGATCCAACTGCCGCCCAACGGATTGCTGATGAAGCCCGCAAGACCCTAGGCGACTTAGTACCAACTGATCCGGACACCATCAAGAAATACATTGGAGCCGGTTGGTGGAAAAACGATCTCAAAGCTGCCGAACAGTTGATGCTGGATGCCGGTATGAAGAAGGGCGGCGACGGCAAATGGCAGCTTCCGGATGGCTCGCCCTTCAAGATCTCGCTGATGAGCATGAATGAAACCAACCCAACCATGAACCGGGCGGCGGCGGCAGTTACCGAAAACTGGAAGGCATTTGGCATCGATACCAACCTAGATTCGGAGGCCAATCCCTGGGCCATCATGGTGGCTGGCCAGTACAACACCAACTTGGCTTGGACGATCGAGACCTGGGGCGGGGATCCCGACCTGTTCTTCTTCCTCCAGTACTGGCACTCAAAGTTCTACGTGCCGAGTGGCCAAAACTCTGCGGGTAGCAACAGTATGCGCTGGAAGAACCCCGAGCTCGACAAGATCATTGAATCTATCCAGCAGATTCCGTTCGATGCCACAGATAAGACCGTCGAGTTGGGCCAACAGTTTGTCAAGCTCGCCGCACAGGAGATGCCAATTACCCCGCTTATGGCGTACAATGTCTTCACGACGATGGACACCACGTACTTCACCGGGTATCCATCTGTGGATGATCCCTATACCGATCCTGTGCCGAACTGGGGCAATACTAAATATATGTATGTCAAGATTAAGCCCAAGAAGGCATAAGTTCGCCGCTGTAACTATGGCGCTGCACATTGGTTTAGGGCCAATAATCGAGGCGAACGAGCAGTAGCAACGTCCTAGCTCTCCACAGCGATTGTCTTCATTGGCAGTCACTGTGGAGGTTTTTTATATTGGAATAGTAGCAATGCAAAAATTTCTCATTCGGTATTTGATTCCGCGAATTATTCAGTTCCTGACGATCATTTTTATCGGAATCACGATTACTTTTATTATACCCCGGCTCGCTCCCACCGACCCGGTAGAGGCGCAGATATCCATGATGGTGGCGAGGGGTAATACCCTCGACGCGCAATCAGTCGCCTCAATGCGTACCGCTCTCACAGAACTGTACGGGCTGTCAGGCAGTCCAGTCCAGCAGTATTTCGCGTTTTGGGGACGCTTGCTCCGGGGTGATCTTGGCCCTTCGCTGGCTAACTTCCCGACCCCGGTGTCCGAGATGATTGGACAGGCCCTGCCGTACACGCTCGCTCTGTTGGTCCCCGCGTTAACTATTTCGTGGATATTGGGCAACCTTTTCGGCTCTATGTCTAGCTACTATCCTAAAAACAAAGCATTGAACGTGATCGAAGTGTTGGGTCAGGCGGTCCGCCCGATTCCTTATTACATCGTGGCCCTCGTTCTGCTGGTGGTGTTTGCATTTTTCATCCCAATCTTTCCCTTCAGCGGGGCTTACGATATTGGGACCCGCCCTAATTGGTCCCTTGCCTTTATCTGGAACTTCATCCAACATGCCATCCTCCCGGCAGCAACCTTGGTGCTAGTTGGGTTTGGAGGCTGGTTTGTTGGCATGAAATCCCTCACCTCCAACATTATTTCCGAAGACTATGTAGTGTATGCCGAAACCGCCGGACTGAAGAAAAATAAGATCCTAACCAATTACATTATGCGCAACGCAATGCTGCCGCAACTGACTGGACTAGCGTTGTCGATCGGAACGATCTTCAGCGGTGCCCTCATTATGGAGGTCGTCTTTGGTTACCCCGGGATTGGCATGTTGACCCTAGTAGCAGTCTTTAGGAACGATTATTCAATGATTATGGGTATCGCTATTTATTCGATCATCGGTGTTGCTACCGCCGTTTTCATCATGGATTTACTCTACCCACTATTCGACCCACGAGTACGCTACCAATAGGTTACGAATAATGTTCAAAGTAATACGCGATTTACTCAGATATGATGCTCGCTTTCGTATCGCCTTTATTTTCCTAGCAGCAGTGGTGTTACTGATCCTGCTGTCCACAGTCTCCCCTTATGATCCAAACAAATCCTTTGTGGTGGAGATGGATACGCCTCCATCTTTGGAACACCTTTTCGGTACCGACTCCCGAGGACAGGATCTCTTCTGGTGGTTGACTTTTGCCGTTCGCAATTCTCTTTTTCTGGGTGTAATGACCGCGATTATCTCACGTGTGATCGCTGTCTTGGTCGGTCTAATTGCTGGGTACCGGGGTGGATGGATTGACAGGGTACTAATGGTGATCAATGACAGCTTCGTGGTTTTGCCCGTGCTTCCAATCCTGATTTTGCTGGGTTTCTTGCTGCGCGACAGTATGAACCTGTTTTTACTGGCCGTTATCTTGGGGCTTTTCGGTTGGCCGTTTGATGCTCGCCTGATTCGTTCCCAAGTATTGAGCTTGAAAGAACGCTCGTTTACACGCACCGCGGTCTATTCCGGAACCAGCGGATTCTGGATCAGCTTGAATGAGCACCTTCCCTTCGTGCTGCCAATCGTGTTTGCCACTACCATCAACAATATTTTGTGGTCAATTGGAATGGAGGTCACTTTGAGTATTCTTGGACTTTCAGATTTGACCACCCCTACCCTTGGAACCGCGCTCTATTGGGCCAATCAACACGGAGCATTGGTAGCAGGGAACTGGTGGTGGATCGCCGCACCGTCTCTAGTGGCAATCATTTTGTTCCTCGGCCTGTACTTGCTCTTCGCGAGTATTAACGAGTACATCGATCCGCGGACTCGCTTGCGTATGATTGGAGGATAACCTGTGACCCTATTAAGCGTGCAAAACCTCAGTGCCTATTACCAAACTGAGGTCTATGGCATCTCCCGGACTGTACGGGCTGTGGATGGGGTTTCTTTTAACCTCTTTCCTAATGAGATTTACGGCGTGGCGGGCGAGTCTAGCTGTGGCAAAACTAGCCTAATCAAAGTGATTTCGGGCAATGCCAAAGCTCCCTTAAAGCCACGTGAAGGGAGCGTCAACTACAACTTTGGGGAATATGAAGTTGATATGCTGCATATCTCGCCGGATGAGCTTCGCCGTAAAGTCCGCTGGAAGGAAATCTCCTATGTAATGCAGGGTTCGATGAGTGTCCTCAACCCAGTACGCAAGGTGATCGAAACCTTCAAGGATATTGTTGATACACACGAGCGCATTACGGATAAGAATAAATTTCTTGAAGAAACACGTACCCATATCAACCGACTGGGACTCCCGACCGATGTACTTAATGCTTATCCGCACCAACTGTCTGGCGGTATGCGTCAGCGAGTAGCAATCGCCTTGGCAACCGTGTTTCAGCCTGCCCTGATTATTGCTGACGAGCCGACCACTGCCCTAGACGTTGTCGTGCAGCGTGGAGTCCTGCAAATGCTCAAAGATATTCAGGCCATGAGCAACAATACGGTTCTCTTGGTAACGCATGATATGGCTGTACACGCTAATGTGGCGGATCGGGTGATGATCATGTACGCGGGTCGGATTGCCGAAGAAGCACCCACTGAAAGTATCTTCAGTGCGCCACTCCATCCATATACCCAGCACTTAATCCGCTCTCTGCCAACGATCGGCGATAGATCGACTAAAGTTAGTCTGAAGGGTACACCGCCAAACCTTGCCAACCCTCCGAGTGGCTGCCGCTTCCATCCCCGCTGTCCTTATGTGATGGATGTATGCCGCACCGAGGTTCCTGAGTTGGTCACCGTTAAAGATCGTCATCGCGTGGCCTGCCACTTGGTCAAGGAGCCTCTATGAGCGCCAACGGAAAACTGCTGGATGTCCAGCATGTAACGGTCGAATTTCATCTTGGGGGATTGGTAGGCGGCACACTTCTTACAGCGGTGAATGATCTGTCCTTTTCCCTAGAGAATGATAAGCCAGAGATATTTACTCTTGCTGGTGAAAGCGGCAGCGGCAAAACCACGCTCTCGCGCTTGCTCTTGCGCGATCTTGTACCAACAAGAGGCAAAGTGCTGTTTGAAGGCCGCGACGTGTCAACCATCCGTAAACGATCCGAGTTCAAAGAGTTTATGAAGAAGGTTCAGCCAGTTTTCCAGAACCCGTTCGACACCTTTAACCCGTTGCGGCGCGTCGATGCGTATCTATTCGATACGGCCCTGAATTTTGGCATGGCCTCAAACCGCCATGACGCGGCTCAGGTTGTTGATGAGGCGCTCCGCAATGTGGGGCTAGCGCTGGATGAAGTGCGGCAGCGCTATCCTCACGAACTTTCCGGCGGTCAGATCCAACGTGTGTCGGTGGCGCGGGCGCTGATCTCAAAGCCCAAATTAATCATTGCAGACGAGCCTGTCTCGATGGTCGATGCGTCACTGCGAATGGAGATTGTGAACCTGTTCCAAAAGCTGCGCGATGAACAAAAAGTGAGCATCATTTACATCACGCATGATCTGGCGACTGCTTACTACATTAGCGACCGGATTGGAATCATGCTGCGCGGCTACGTTGTTGAATCCGGACCGGTTGAGGATGTTTTGGAACAACCCGCCCATCCCTATACGCAGTTGTTAAAGGAGTCGGTTCCAGAGCCTACTGCCAAGGAACGCGAGTCTTGGGCGAAACATATTGCGCTTGGAACCACCGAAGTTAAAGAATACGGAAGAATCGGATGCAAGTTTGCGAGCCGCTGTCCCCACGTAATGGATATCTGCCGCCAAGCTGATCCTCCGGATTTCCAGGTTGGGCAGCAAACGGTGAAGTGCTATTTGTATTCGGGGCAAGTCGAGAAAGCTGCGGTTGGAGCATAGCTCTACTAAGTGGGGCGGTTGCAATCCACCGCAAAGTGTATGTCATCGACGAAACCAATTGGTATGGGAATTATTGCCGTACCTAACTGTGTCCGAGATAACCTGTGATCCCGGCGAAATAGGCAATTGGCGCTTCTGACTCGAAATCAGTAATCATAAAAATCAACGGCGTTCGGCTGAAGCCAGAAGTTTGGAAGATGTGACGGACTAATCCGCCGCCTGCGTACAAATGCACCTGAAAAGTACGGATTGCTAACCTTTTACCTTGGCAGACTGGAGCAGTTTACAGAAAATGAATGCAACACAAATTACTATCAACCCGGCTGATACCTTTGCCACTATCAACCCCAATATCTACGGTCACTTCGCCGAGCACCTTGGGCGATGCATTTACGATGGCATTTGGGTCGGTGAGGAGTCGCCCATCCCCAATATTGGCGGATTTCGCACCGATATCATCGAAGCCATGCGGCGACTGAAACCACCGATCATCCGCTGGCCCGGCGGCTGCTTTGCCGATGACTACCATTGGCGGGATGGAATTGGCCCACGCGCTGAGCGCCCAAACCGGATCAACATCCATTGGGGAGAAGTGATCGAAAGCAACCACGTCGGCACTCAAGAGTTTGTCCGTTTTTGCCGCCTTGTTGGCGCTGAGCCTTATTTTTGCGGCAATGTTGGCTCTGGGACTCCCCGTGAATTGCGTGACTGGGTTGAGTACTGCAACTTTCCCGATTCTGGCCCGAATGGGTCTTCGTGGGCGCAGCAACGTGCCGCCAATGGCAGCCCAGAACCTCTTGATGTTACCTATTGGGGCGTGGGCAACGAAAACTGGGGCTGCGGGGGTAACTTTTCCCCAGAGGATTACGGCACCGAGTTCCGCCGCTATGCGTCCTTTGTCCGCGGCTTTGGCAAAAAGCTGTTCGTGATTGCATGTGGCTCGCCTGACAACGATGTCGAATGGACGAACCGGTTCCTCCGCAAGATATACAAGGATTATTGGGTCTTCAACAACATTGATGGTCTCGCGGCACATTATTACTGTAGAACAGCCGGTACTGCCACCGAGTACAGCGACGACGAATGGTACTTCCTCCTCGAGAAGGGTCTCCTGATGGAGCCGCTGGTGATCCAGCAGCGTGCGGCGATGGATGCCTTTGACCCGGCCCGCAAGATCGGCTTGATCATCGATGAGTGGGGCACCTGGCACCCGGTCGAAAAAGGTACTAACCCGGCGTTTCTATACCAGCAGAACACCATCCGCGATGCACTGGTCGCAGCCAACACGCTCGATATCTTCAACCGCCATGCTGATAAGGTCGTGATGTCCAACATCGCCCAGACCATCAACGTTCTGCAGGCCATGATCCTGACTGAAGGCGAACAGATGCTAGTGACCCCGACCGGATACGTCTACGAGATGTACGCCCCGCACCAAGGAGCGACTGCACTACGCGCTCGCATCGAAACAACCGAGATCAGCTTCAAGAAGGAAGCGACGGCACCGGACGGCTATATCCCGGCTGTGGCGGGTAGCGCTTCGCTAAAAGGCAAAACGCTCTTCCTAACTCTCACTAACAGCCATGCCCACGATGCCACTGAAGTCACCGTGGACGTTCTGGGCGGGACGCGTGTCGCCCAAACCAGTGGTCAGGTGTTGACCAGTGAGATTCACGCCCACAACACCTTCGCCGCCCCAAAGCAGGTAAGCCCGCAGGCTTTTGATGTTGCCTACGGTGCTCATCAACTCACGCTCACGCTTCCTCCTGCCTCTGTTGTCGCCATTCAGGTCGGTTTGGACGGGTAGGATTAACTGGTTTACTTGGCAATCCGGAAATACTTAGGCAAGGTTCCCATTCCAGGCTAAATTGGAGAATTATCTGATGGAAAAGACTCGCATTGTATTTGACCCTGCCTATAAAATTGGCGAGGTTGACCCCCGAATATTTGGGGGCTTTCTCGAGCATATGGGTCGAGCCGTTTATGAAGGTGTCTATGATCCCCAATCCTCTCATGCTGACGAAAATGGTTTCCGCAAAGATGTGCTGGGCGCACTGCGTCAGTTGAATATGACGGCAATGCGCTACCCAGGCGGCAACTTCGCTTCCGGTTATCACTGGATGGATGGGATTGGGCCAAAACAACAGCGTCCAACCGTGCGTGAACTGGCTTGGCAAAGCATTGAGCCTAACCATTTTGGCACGGATGATTTCATTAAAATGGCGCGCCAGATGGATTGGACTGCGATGTTTACCGTCAACCTAGGCACGGGCACACCAGAAGAAGCCCGTAACTGGGTTGAGTATTGTAACAGCCCAGTTGGAACCAAATACGCCAACCTGCGTGCCGAAAACGGCTCAGAAGCGCCGCACAATGTAAAGCTGTGGTGCCTAGGCAATGAAATGGACGGTCCTTGGCAGTTGGGTCACGTTCCGGCTGACCAGTATGCCATCCGCGCGCAGCAAGCTGCAAAGTTAATGAAAGATACAGACCCCAGCATTGAAACGGTCGCGTGCGGCTCATGCACGATCACCTTGCCAACCTATATGGAATGGGACCGCACAGTGCTGGAATACATTGGCCCCTTTACCGACTATGTCAGCCTACACCGCTATGTTGGCAACCCCAAGGGCGACACCGCGGACTACCTAGCGGTGACCAATTCAATCGACCAGCAGATTGAAGAAATGGATGCCGTCTGCCGCTTTGTGCAAGCCCGTAACAGAAGCAAGAAACGCCATTACCTATGCTTTGACGAGTGGAATGTTTGGTACCGCACCCATTCTGCCGAGCACACCAACGGCAGCGGCAAATTTGCTCCACCTTTGATAGAAGAACAGTACAACCTTGAAGATGCCCTTGTTGTGGCAGGGTTTCTCAACAGCTTCATTCGCCATGCAGATGTCCTCAAAATTGCCAACATCGCTCAGATTGTCAATGTGATCGCGCCCATCCTCACCCGTGGCGATGCCATGCTGCTGCAAACCATCTTCTACCCGTTTACCATGTACGCATCCCGACGGGATGGCATCGCACTCCAGCCCTCTGTCTCCGGGCCGGCCTACGACAGCCCCTCCTACGGGCGAGTAAACACCATCGACACCAGCGCCATTTTAGGTGACGGCTTACTCCACACCTTCCTAGTCAACCGCAGCACCAGTGAAACTGCTGAAATCGAAATCGATCATGGTAGCGGTAAGCTGCTATCGGTGAACTCCGCGGAAGTAGCCAGCGGGCCAGCCCCGGCTGCGAGCAATACTTACGAGAATCCAAGTGCCATTTGCAGCCAACCTTTGCGGACGGTTAAGATCAGCGATGGAAAAGCGAGCGTACTACTTCCGCCTCTCTCCATCGCAGCAATCACCTTTAGAAGGGCCTAAATACCTGCCAGAAAGGAGGACGAATCGAAATTTCAGACTCGGTTCATCCTCCAACGAACGGTATAGTAGGTTTGCTTGCTTGCGTTTTTTGTGATTAGGGCAGGTAAAGTCTGATCTGAGCCAACTTCATGCGTTAGGTTCTGTGTCAACAGACTGTGATTGATCTGCTTCGGGTTATCTTTACGATTATTGGAAAAAATGGTAAGGTTTTGCATTGTTCTTACTCCAAACTTTTACTGAACCAGCCAAGTCATTGTCTTAATCGAATAAAATATAATCGTTCAATTTTTCACAATATAATTCAGATGATTATATATTCTAGGTTACGGGGTCCGTATCTGTTGTGACATTCATCATAATTCTTTGTGATGGTTATCACCTTAAAACGTCTTTCGATGGGATTACTCTCTATTCTAAGAGGTTATAGGGTACGTCTATATAAAGTCACCATGTCCAGTCGTACTCATTTCCGCGCATACTGCCGAAAGTTTATCTATGACGGCATGACTCCGTATCAGAGAGGTCATTATGCTGCCCAGTAGTTCGATCCCACATCCCGAAGATAAGCGCTGGCGTATCGTCGTAGGAACGATGCGTCGTCACGGTTTTGAATCTGAAGCGCTCATCGAAACATTGCACACTGTTCAAAGTACCTTTGGCTTTCTGGATACAGAGGCACTTCGTTTTGTCGCTTCCAACTTACATGTACCGCTAAGTCGCGTCTACGGAGTAGCCACTTTCTATAATTTTTTCACCATGAAACCGCAAGGCGAACATACTTGTGTAGTTTGTTTGGGAACAGCTTGCTATATCAAGGGCAGCCCTCATGTCTTGGATGCAGTTAAACAGATGACCCATCTTGCACCGGGTGAAACAACCCCTGATAAGAAGGTCTCACTGGTTATCGCCCGGTGTCTGGGAACATGTGGTTTAGCGCCCGTCGCTACTTTTGATGGCGAAATCGTTGGCAAGATCGAACCTCGGCAAGCAACCGACAAGATTAAGGAGTGGCTCGAACCTTGATAACAGAGGAACTGCACCAACTGGCTGCCGAAGCACTAGAACAGCAACAGCACTATGAACACCGATTGTTTGTTTGCATGGGCACAGCGTGCCTAGCCGCCCACAGCAACCTTGTCAAACAATCGCTAGAAAGTGAAGTCGAGCAGCATGGCCTACAAGCTAAATGTCAGATCGTCAGCGGTGGTTGTCAGGGGTTATGCGCCGCCGGGCCGATGGTCGCGATTGATCCCCAGAATACGCTGTACCAGAATGTACACCCCCAAGATGCAGCTGAAATCCTCGAAAAATTGGATCAACCGCCAATTGAGCGATTGCAAGACCCGAAAACAGATCCCTTTTTCCAGCGCCAAACTAAAGTTGTCCTAAATCTGTCTGGGAAACTTGATGCAGAAAGGATCGAGGATTATATTGCAGTAGGTGGCTATGCCGCGCTGCTCAAAGCCCTAACTGAAATGTCGCCGACGGAAGTCCTCAGCGAGATCACCAAGAGCGGGTTGCGTGGACGCGGTGGGGCTGGCTATCCCACGGGCCTAAAGTGGAACACCGTCGCAAAGGCCAACGCGACTCATAAATATGTGATCTGCAATGGCGATGAAGGCGATCCCGGCGCGTTCATGGATCGAAGCGTTATGGAAGATTACCCGCATCGCATCATTGAGGGGATGGCAATTGCGGCCTATGCCGTTGGCGCGGATAACGGGTATATCTATGTGCGGGCAGAATACCCGCTGGCCGTCAAACGGCTCGGTCTCGCGATCCGTCAGGCTCAGAAGCAAGGATTATTAGGCAACACTATCGGGGGAACGCCGTTCAATTTCCACCTAGAAATCCGCATGGGGGCAGGGGCGTTTGTTTGCGGAGAGGAAACAGCGCTGATCGCATCTATCGAAGGCGGGCGTGGCACACCCCGTCCACGCCCGCCCTATCCAGCAGCCTCTGGCCTTTTTGGTCTACCCACTCTTATCAACAATGTCGAAACATTTGCCAACATCGCCGAGATTATTCGTCAAGGCGGCGAATGGTTCGCGCAAATTGGCACCGAAAAGAGCAAAGGCACGAAGATCTTTGCACTCACAGGCACGATTAACAATACTGGCCTGATCGAAGTGCCGATGGGTATATCCCTTCGTGAGATTATCTATGACATTGGCGGCGGCATTCCAAACAATCGGAAGTTCAAGGCGGCTCAGACGGGAGGGCCATCGGGCGGTTGTATGCCAACAGAGTTTCTTGACTCGCCTGTCGATTACGAATCCCTGCAAAGCGCCGGATCGCATATGGGGTCTGGCGGCCTGATCATTATGGATGAAACGTCGTGCATGGTCGATGTTGCTAAGTACTTTATGGAATTCTGCATGACTGAATCGTGCGGAAAGTGCATCCCCTGCCGCGTTGGAACGGCACAAATGTACGATTTGCTCAATAAAATTACACGAGGCGAGGCCACACTAGATGACCTTGCTATGCTCGAAAAACTGTGCGATATGGTAAAAGCAACTAGTTTGTGCGGTTTAGGGCAAGGTGCGCCAAGCCCAGTCCTCAGTACGCTCCGCTACTTCCGTGATGAATATCTGGCGCATATTGTCGAGAAACATTGTCCAGCGGGGGTTTGCAAAATGACTACAACGGAAGGAGCGAACGCATGACCACCGTCGTCACTCTCAAAATTAATGGTCAGGATGTGAGTGGACGCGATGACGAAACGATCTTGCAAGTCGCTCACGACCATAACCTATTCATTCCGACGATGTGTCACCTAGACGGTTTAGGGGATGTAGGCGCGTGTCGATTGTGCCTAGTCGAACTCAAGGGCAGTCATAAGCTGCTACCCGCGTGTACGACACTCGTTTCAGAAGGCGTGGAGATCCAGACCAATAGCGCACGGTTGGCGGAATATCGCAAAATGATCGTGGAAATGTTGTTTGTCGAAGGCAATCATATTTGTTCGGTTTGCGTTTCCAATGGACACTGCGAATTGCAAGATATGTCTCAAACGGTGGGGATCGATCATATCGATCTGGAATATCGCAATCCCAAGCGAGACGTGGATGCCTCACACGATCTGTTCACGCTGGATCGCAATCGCTGTATCCTGTGTACGCGCTGTGTGCGGGTCTGTGATGAAGTTGAGGGCGCACACACTTGGGATGTCATGGGGCGTGGTGTGTTTTCGCAGGTCATTACCGATATGAACCAACCTTGGGGAACCTCGGATACCTGTACGAGCTGTGGCAAATGCGTGCAGGCTTGCCCGACGGGGGCGCTGTTCGAGAAAGGCAAAGCCGTTGGCGAAATGTCTAAGCGCAAAGACTTCTTACCCTACCTTGTCACGATGCGAGAGCGTAGGAAATAGCCATGACTGAAACCATTCCAAATACCAAGAAGCGGCTCGCGACGATTTGGCTGGACGGCTGCTCCGGCTGCCACATGTCTTTTCTCGATCTGGACGAACGGCTCCTGGAATTGACCTCTCAGATGGAACTGGTCTACAGCCCACTGGTGGATCGAAAGGACTTTCCCGATCACGTCGATGTAACGCTGGTCGAAGGCTCAGTAAGCAGCGAAGAAGATTTACACAAGATTAAACTGGTACGTGAACATACTGGATTGCTGGTGTCACTGGGCGACTGTGCGGTAACGGGCAATGTGCCTTCACTGCGTAACCCAATCGGTCCAGAGGCAGTCATACAACGGGTCTATTTGGAAAACAATTTGCTCAACCCGCAGGTGCCTAATCAGGTTATCCCGAAACTGCTGCCCCTTGTGCGACCCGTCCATGCTGTCGTGAAAGTCGATTTGTATGTGCCGGGCTGCCCACCCTCCGCCGACGTAATCTATTACGTTCTGAGCGAGGTACTGGCAGGGCGTATGCCTGATCTGAGTGGTCTTACTCGTTTTGGCAAGTAAATAGGATTGGGCAGCGGATAGTAAGGAAGGACCCCATGAGTCGTGAAATCGTTATTGATCCCGTCACACGGATCGAAGGTCACTCTAAAATTACCATACAATTGGATGATACCGGGAATGTTCAAGATGCCCATTTCCATGTCACCCAGTTGCGTGGTTTCGAGAAGTTTGTAGAGGGCCGCCCGTTTCAGGAAATGCCATCCCTGATGGCGCGTATCTGCGGAATATGCCCAGTTAGCCATTTAATGGCATCGTCTAAAGCGTGCGATGCGCTGATGCGAGTGAATATTCCTCGTCCGGCAGTTCACTTGCGGCGGATTATGAACCTAGCGCAGATTGTCCAATCGCACGCGCTGAGTTTCTTTTACCTATCTTCGCCAGATCTGCTGCTTGGTATGGATGCACCGCCGGAGCAGCGTAACCTGTTCGGCGTAGCACAGGCGAATCCCCAGCTTGCCCTCGGTGGGGTTCAGATGCGAAAGTTTGGTCAACAGATCATTGAGATGTTGGGCGGTAAACGAATTCATCCGGGATGGGTGGTACCCGGCGGAGTCAGCGAACCGCTTTCGAGTGATAAGCGGGATGCTATCTTGAAAATGATCCCGGATGTCCTGACTATTGCCCAGAATACTCTGACTTGGTACAAGCAGGTCTTTGAGCGCTATCAGGAGGAGATCGACAGCTTTGCCAATTTCCCCAGCCTATTTCTGGCCCTCGTGAATGATGAAGAGACGCTCGAAATGTATGATGGCAAGCTACGCTTCATTGATAGCGAGATGAATCTAGTCACCGAGATTGCCGCTAGAGACTATGAATCGGTCATTGCCGAAGCAGTTGAGCCATCTTCATACCTCAAATCGCCGTATTTCAAGCCGCTTGGTTATCCCGATGGTATCTATCGCGTTGGGCCGTTGGCTCGCCTGAACATCGTTCAGCGCTGTGGTACGCCTTTGGCTGACGAGGAGTTGGTCGAGTTCCGCAAACTGGATCGCAACAGTTCATTCCATTTTCACTATGCCCGGCTGATCGAGATTCTATACAGTATTGAGAAGATCCAACAACTGCTAAACGAGCCGGATATTCTCGATACGCGCATTCGGGCACATGCGTCCCCAAACCGACATCACGGCATTGGGGTCAGTGAAGCACCACGCGGTACCTTAATTCATCACTATGAGATCAACGACGATGGTCTGATCACCCGCGCCAACCTGATCATCGCTACTGGGCATAATAATCTGGCGATGAATCGCGGGGTGCTGCAAGTTGCCCAACGCTTTATCACTGGACTGCAGATCACAGACGGGATGCTCAACCGGGTAGAAGCTGTCATTCGCGCCTTTGACCCCTGCCTGAGTTGTTCCACCCACGCCATCGGACAAATGCCGCTACAGATCCAACTACTTGCCCCAGATGGGGCGGTGATTGATGAGGTCAAGCGATGATTCTGGTCATCGGTTATGGCAATTCGCTGTGTGGCGACGATGGCATTGGCCCGTATGTCGTAGAATGGTTAGCCGCCAATGGTGCGACGCTGGAAAATGGCGCGACCGTGGAGCATGTGGAAGCAGTCGAATATCTAGTGCTGCGCCAACTGACACCAGAATTGATCGAATCGATCAGCTTCGCTCAAACCGTCATCTTTATCGATGCGGCACTCGGCAACAGGCCGGGCGAATTTTTTTTACGTGAACTTTCACCTGCAATACCCTACAATAAAGAGGCACCGGGGGCATTTTCGCATTTCGCCAGCCCAATCAATCTGTTGGAAACGGCGGAATCCTTATATGGTCGCCGACCCATCGCTTATCTCTATAGCATAACGGGCCTGAACTTCGATCTTGGATCGTCGTTTTCTGCACCTGTTGAAGCGGCCTTACCACAATTGCTGGGTAAATTGAAATCGAGGATCGCATTATGCACGAGTTCAGCGTTACCGAAGCGATAATTAAAGGGTTGCTCGATCAACTACAGCGCGAAAGCGTCTCGAAAGTGACCGAGGTCCATTTCCGGCGCAGCAGTGCTTTTTCCGAAGAAGTACTGCGTCAGACATTCTGCGTTCTGAGTATAGGGACACCGCTAGAAGGGGCTGAACTCAACGTTGAGGGTGTGGTTCTAAATGTAACCTGCGCTCACTGCCATGAATGCAGTGATGTTAACAGCGAAGACTTAATCGGGCATCTGTTTGTCTGTCCGACATGCGGTACTGCACGCGAAATTGCCGAGGCACATGATCTGGAACTGGTCAAAGTGATCGCCCAAACCGAGGATAGTTTGGATTCGCAGAATGTCTGAACGACGGCGGCTCCTGATTCAAGGGGCAGTGCAGGGGGTAGGATTCCGCCCCTTCATCTTTCGACTGGCGATGGAAATCGGTGTCTGGGGCTGGGTCAGCAACTCCGCTCAGGGCGTGATTATTGAAGCCGAAGCGCCTGCCTGCCAATTGGAAACGTTCCTCGCGCAGATCGAAATTCAGAAGCCGCCGCACAGTTTCATCCAGCAAATGAGCATGGAAACGATTCCGGCGGTTGGTGAGACCACATTCACAATCCACCAGAGCAGCGCTGAAGGCAGTCGCACGACCATTATGCTGCCCGATCTGGCAACGTGTTTAGACTGCCTGAACGAAATATTTGATCCGACAAATCGCCGCTTTCGCTATCCATTCACGAACTGCACGAACTGCGGCCCACGTTATAGCATCATCGAACGCCTGCCCTATGATCGCCCGAATACGACCATGAGCGCCTTCGTCATGTGCGACGATTGTCGAGCCGAATATGAAAATCCGCTAGATCGGCGTTTCCACGCGCAGCCGAACGCCTGTCCGCACTGCGGGCCGCATCTGAGCTTTTGGGATAGTACAGGAAAGACTCTGGCGGATTGTGACGAGGCGCTGCTGATGGCAGCCGACGCGCTCCGCAAAGGAGCCATTGTAGCGCTCAAAGGAATGGGGGGCTTTCAACTGCTAGTCGATGCCCGCAATGCCGCAGCGGTACGATTGCTGCGCGAACGTAAACAGCGCCCCGACAAACCTTTCGCGCTCATGGTGCGAACACTGGCTGAGGTCGAGGCTCTTTGCGATCTGGTTGAGATGGAACGAAGCCTGCTTGACTCCTCGGAATCCCCCATCTTGCTCTTACGACAAAAGCCCAGTCATTCGCTCTGCGCGGGAATTGCACCGGGAAACCCAAATCTTGGCGTGATGCTGCCTTATACGCCACTCCACCATTTGTTGATGGCGGAACTCGATTTTCCTATTGTGGCAACCAGCGGCAACCGCTCCGGTGAACCGATTTGCACCGAGGAGCGCGAAGCGTTAACTCGGCTGTCTGGCCTTGCCGACTATTTTCTGGTTCACAACCGACCTATTCGCCGTCCGGTGGATGATTCGGTCATGCGGGTGATGGCAGAGACCCCCATCATGCTGCGCCGTGCGCGGGGCTATGCGCCGCTGCCTGTTGAACTGCCCGAAGATATACCCGCCACTATCGCTACTGGAGCGCATCTCAAGAACACCGTCGCGGTCAGTATTGGGCGACAGGTCTTTATCAGCCAGCATATTGGCGACTTGGAAGCACCAGAGTCAGTCGCCACTTTCCGGGGCGTATTGAGCGATCTGCAATCCCTTTATGAGCAGCCCCCCGCGTTGATCGCTTGCGATCTGCATCCTGACTATCGTTCGACCCATCTGGCGCACGAATTAGGTGCACGTTATGAGAAACCTGTGATCGCGGTTCAGCATCATTATGCTCATGTGCTAGCTGGCATGGCAGAACATCATCTGAAAGCACCCGTGCTGGGTATTGCCTGGGATGGAACAGGCTACGGCTCGGATGGCACGATTTGGGGCGGGGAATTTTTGTATGTTACGGGTCGCTCATTTGAGCGCCGCGCTTATTTGCGACCCTTTCGCCTGCCCGGTGGTGAACAGGCGATCCGGGAGCCGCGCCGCGCCGCACTCGGTCTGCTTTTTGAGCTTTATGGGGAAACTCTGACAGATGTGCCAGATGTCTCCGCACTCGGTTTTTCAGCGGCGGAACTGCGGATTCTCAAAAGGGCGCTCACTAGAGGTATCAATGCGCCGCTGACCTCTAGCATGGGGCGGTTCTTCGATGGTGTGGCGGCCTTGATTGGATTGCGACAGCGTGCCACGTTCGAGGGACAAGCGGCGATGGATCTGGAATTTGCCTGCGAAAGCACATCTAATGAACGATCTAATACCAGATATGATGACAGATGGTATCCCTTCAGTGTGACTCCTGTCACTAACGATGAAGGGCATATTGGGAGCATCATTGAGTGGAGATCTGTGATCGAAGGTATTCTTGATGATCTGATTAACGGATTGACCACACGCGAGGTTGCCACCACATTTCACAATTCACTGGTCGAAATGATGGTCAAAGTTGCCCTCACCGTTGCCGCTGAGAACCAAGTTGAGCAAGTGGTTTTGAGCGGAGGCTGCTTCCAGAACAAGCGATTACTCGAAAAGGGTATTTGCCGTTTGCGAGAGGCTGGATTGCAACCTTACTGGAGCCAAAAAATCCCGATCAACGATGGTGGGATCGCTCTGGGGCAAATTGTAGCAGCAGGGCGTGAAAACCATCCACTGGAAAAGGGAGAGGCGTAACATGTGTCTGGCAGTTCCCGGAAAATTGATCAGCGTTGACGATGGCGGGATCTTAACACGAACGGGCAAAGTAAATTTTGGCGGCATCCTCAAGGAAGTCAATTTAGCCTACGTACCAGAAGCCAAACTCGGCGATTATGTACTGGTTCACGTTGGTTTTGCCCTCAGCATCGTCGATGAGGTTGAGGCGAATCAGGTCTTCAAGTATCTAGCGCAAATGGACGAGTTAGCTGAACTGGGAGAATTACCCGATGCGTGAAGCAAATTTTCTGACTCTGGATGGCAATGAAGCAGTAGCCCGCGTTGCTTTCAAACTGAACGAAGTCATTGCGATTTACCCGATAACCCCCTCATCTGCAATGGGTGAATGGGCTGATGAATGGGCCGCCAATGGACAGCCCAACCTGTGGAATACCGTGCCCACCGTTATCGAAATGCAAAGTGAAGCAGGCGCAGCAGGCGCGATTCATGGGGCGCTGCAAGCCGGATCGCTGACCACGACTTTTACTGCCTCGCAAGGCTTGTTATTGATGATCCCTAATATGTACAAGATCGCGGGGGAATTGACCTCGACTGTCTTCCATGTCGCGGCTCGCTCGCTGGCAGCACAAGGACTCTCGATCTATGGCGATCATAGTGACGTGATGGCAACCCGCACGACTGGGTTCGCGCTCTTGAGTTCCGGGTCTGTTCAGGAAGCTCACGATTTCGCCTTAATCGCACAAGCGGCTGCGCTCGAAACCCGCGTCCCTTTCCTACACTTCTTCGATGGATTCCGTACCTCACACGAGATTAACAAGATCGACCTGCTGACTGAAGGCGACCTGCGAGCGATGATCGATGACACGCTGGTATTACAGCATCGCGCCCGCGCCCTCTCGCCGGATCGTCCAGTTTTGCGCGGTACTGCACAAAACCCCGATGTCTATTTTCAGGCGCGTGAGACGGTCAATCCGTACTATGCCGCCTGCCCAGACATCGTTCAAGAACAGATGGATCGCTTCGCGGCACTCACAGGGCGCGAGTACAAATTATTCGAGTATCATGGTGCGCCAGATGCTACCCGCGTTATCGTTCTGATGGGATCAGGCGACGAAGCGGCGCATGAGACTGTCGATTATCTGATGGCACAGGGAGAAAAAGTCGGTGTTTTGAAAGTCCGGCTGTATCGCCCCTTCGATGTTGAACGATTTGCAGCAGCATTGCCTGCCAGCGTGGAATCGCTTGCGGTACTGGATCGGACGAAGGAACCCGGCAGCGCGGGTGAACCTCTTTACGTCGATGTGGTAACGGCGCTGTATGAAACTGGGCATTCCAACCTGACTGTTGTCGGTGGGCGCTATGGTCTCTCATCAAAGGAATTCACCCCTGCCATGATCAAAGCGGTCTTCGATAATCTCGCGCAGTCGAAACCGAAGCGCCATTTTACGATTGGTATCAACGACGATGTGTCGGAATCGAGCTTGACCTACGACCCGTCTTTCTCCATCGAATCAGAAAGCGTCACCCGCGCCGTGTTCTACGGTCTCGGCTCCGATGGTACGGTTGGTGCGAACAAGAACACGATCAAGATCATCGGCGAAAGCACGGATAACTATGCACAAGGTTACTTCTTCTACGACTCGAAGAAATCCGGCTCGATCACGATCTCTTATTTGCGGTTTGGCCCCAACCCGATCCGCTCGACTTATCAGATTACGCAAGCCAATTTCATCGCCTGCCACCATGTGAGTTTTCTGGAACGCTACGATGTTTTGGCTGACGCTGTGTCGGGCGGCGTGTTTTTGCTCAACGCGCCCTATGGCCCGGAAGCGATCTGGGATCGTTTGCCCCAGCCTGTACAGGAAGCTATCATCGCCAAGCACTTGAAATTCTTTGTCATCAACGGCTCGAAAGTCGCCCGTGAAAGTGGTATGGGGCAGCATATCAACACGGTGATGCAGGTCTGTTTCTTCGCCATTTCCGGTGTTTTGCCCAAAGACGAAGCGATTGATGCCATTAAACACTCCATCGAAAAAACCTATCGCAAGAAGGGTGAAGAAATCGTCGCCATGAATTTGGCAGCGGTGGATCGCACGCTCGAAAATCTGTTTGAAGTTTCGATCCCGGATCATGTCACCAGTCAGCGCGGATTGACCCCGCCAGTGGTCGCTGGTGCGCCGATCTTTGTTCAGGACGTGCTGGGCGCGATGATCGCTCGTCGGGGAGATAGTCTGGCGGTCAGCCAGTTGCCTGTCGATGGGACTTATCCGACTGGTACCTCGCAGTACGAGAAGCGCAATCTCGCCGAGGAAATCCCGGTCTGGGAATCGGATATTTGCATCCAGTGTGGTAAATGCGCGATGGTCTGTCCTCATGCGGTCATCCGAATCAAGACCTATGAAGAGCCTGCACTCGCTGGCGCACCAGAAACTTTTAAGGCGACGGCTGCCCGCGATACTGAATGGAAGGGTTTTCAATATACCATTCAGGTCGCGCCGGAAGACTGCACGGGTTGCGGCATCTGCGTCGATATTTGCCCGGTCAAGAGCAAGTCCGCCGCCAACGTCAAAGCGATCAATATGCGACCTCAACCGCCGCTGCGAGAACAAGAACGGGCAAACTGGGAATTCTTTACGACTCTGCCCGAACTGGATCGCCGCCTGATCAAGACGACCAGCATTCGTCAGCAGCAGGTTCAGCAGCCGCTTTTTGAATTCTCTGGGGCGTGTTTGGGCTGTGGAGAAACCCCGTATCTCAAATTGCTTTCGCAGCTATTCGGGGATCGTTCCTTGATTGCCAACGCGACGGGCTGTTCATCGATCTACGGCGGCAACCTGCCAACTACGCCTTGGGCGAAAAACACGGAAGGGCGCGGGCCGGCATGGTCGAATTCCCTGTTTGAAGACAACGCAGAATTCGGTTTGGGGATGCGTGTGGCACTCGACAAGCAGACTGAATATGCTACCGAACTCCTGAAGCGAATGTCGAGCGAACTAGGCGACGACCTCGTAACCGCCCTATTGACTTCCGAACAAAAGGACGAAGCCGACATCTATGACCAGCGGGAGCGAGTCGCCCTGCTCAAAGATAAACTAGCAACCAGTCAGAACCCCGAAGCGCGGTTACTGCTGGCTCTGGCTGATGTTCTGGTCAAGAAAGATGTATGGATCGTCGGCGGCGATGGGTGGGCTTATGATATTGGCTTTGGTGGATTAGATCACGTCCTTGCCAGCGGACGGAATGTCAATGTATTGGTTATGGATACCGAAGTCTATTCCAATACGGGCGGGCAAATGTCGAAATCGACACCGCGTGGAGCCGTTGCTAAATTTGCCTCTGGCGGCAAGACTGCACCCAAGAAAGATCTGGGGCTGATCGCGATGTCTTACGGCAGTATTTACGTGGCAAGGGTGGCAATGGGGGCGAAGGATGAGCAAACGTTGCGTGCCTTCATCGAGGCGGAGGCGTTCAACGGTCCATCGCTGATCATCGCCTATAGCCACTGCATCGCGCATGGCATTAACATGACCACCGCCATGAAGAACCAGAAGGCGGCAGTCGATTCTGGTCAATGGTTACTGTATCGCTATAACCCGGATCGTGTTGAAACCGGCGAAAACCCCTTGATCCTCGACTCGAAAGCGCCAAAAATTCCAGTCAAGGAATATATGGAGATGGAGAATCGCTTCAAGATGCTCAGTTTCAGCAAACCTACTGTCGCCAAAGAACTAGCAACACTGGCGCAACAGGATGTCGATCAGCGTTGGGCGATGTATGAATATCTGGCAAATCGGGAATGGCAAAACAGGAAGTAAGGAGAGTATAGTAATGGACATCTCCACAACTTATCTACACAAAACTCTGCGTTCGCCGCTAGTGGTTTCGGCTAATCCACTGACGGAACACATCGATAACATCAAGCGGATGGAGGATGCAGGCGCAGGCGCAGTAGTATTGTATTCGCTCTTTGAGGAACAATTGCGTCAGGAACAATACAACCTGCATTATCACCTGACTCATGGCACGGAGAGTTACGCGGAAGCCCTGACCTACTTCCCGGAACCGATTCACTACCACACAACCTCCGATGCGTATTTGGAACATATCCACAAAGCGAAGGAAGCCGTCAGTATCCCGATCATTGCCAGTCTGAACGGATCGACTGCTGGCGGATGGACTAAGTTTGCCCAGAATATCGAACAGGCTGGCGCGGATGGGTTGGAATTGAACCTGTATTCTGTCCCGACTGATCCGAGCTTGCGACCTGAAGAAATCGAGGGAGGCTATTTAGTCACGGCTAGGATTGTGAAAGACGCTGTCAAGATTCCAGTAGCAATCAAACTCAGCCCATTTTTTACCAATGTCGGATATTTTGCCCACCAGCTTGACCAATTGAATGTGGATGCGTTGGTATTGTTTAACCGCTTCTACCAACCAGACATTGATATTGAGACCCGCGATGTCTATCCCAATCTCATCCTCAGCACATCGCACGATTTGCGGTTGCCCCTACGCTGGATTGCTATCCTACATGGGCGACTCAAGGGCGATTTGGCGGCAACCAGTGGCATCCATACCGCCGAAGACGTGGTTAAAATGATCATGGTTGGGGCAAACGTTACGATGATGGCCTCGGCACTGCTGCGGCACGGCATTGATCATTTGCAACTAGTCGAAAAGAACTTGCGACAGTGGATGGAGGAGCATGAATACGAATCCGTCAGCCAGATGCGCGGCAGCCTTAGCCAGCAGCACAGCGAAGACCCATCTTCCTTTGAGCGTGCCCAGTATATGCGTGCGTTGACAACTTTCAAGATGCCAACCCAATCCTATTCAGGAGAGGCTTTTTGGGGGCTGCCTGAGTAAAGTTATGTTCACTCCATTCACGGAGGAGAAACGGTGAAGTTCATCGATGAATATCGCGATGCAGAAGCAGCCCATCGATTGGCTGAGGCGATCCGCCGAATCACGACTCGCAATTGGACTCTGATGGAAATTTGTGGCGGGCAGACCCACGCCATCGTTAAGTTTGGCGTGGATGAACTGCTGCCGCCGCAGATCACCTTGTTGCATGGGCCGGGTTGCCCTGTATGCGTAACCCCTGTCGAATTAATCGATAAAGCTACCGACATTGCCGCTCAACCCGGTGTGATCTTTACGTCGTTCGGAGATATGCTGCGCGTTCCGGGTACAGGACGCGATCTGCTGGCTTGCAAAGCCGCAGGTGCGGATGTACGGATGGTCTACTCGCCGCTTGATGCGCTCAAGATTGCGCAGGCAAATCCTGACAAGCAGGTAGTGTTTTTCGCGGTGGGCTTTGAAACCACTGCTCCAGCCAACGCGATGACCGTCTACTTGGCACACCAACAGGGAGTCAAAAATTTCTCCATGCTAGTTTCGCACGTCCTTGTGCCACCTGCTATCGAAGCGATTCTTTCCTCGCCGCGTAACCGTGTACAGGGCTTCTTGGCAGCAGGTCATGTCTGCGTGGTAGTAGGCTATGCAGAATATGAACCACTGGCCCAAAAATACAATATTCCTTTTGTGGTTACTGGTTTTGAGCCAGTGGACATTCTGCAAGGCATTTATATGACGGTCAAACAGCTTGAAGAAGGCCGTGCCGAGGTTGAAAATCAGTATGCGCGGGCCGTTCGACGCACGGGCAACGCGCAAGCCCAACGCACTATGCGTGAGGTGTTTACCGTTGTCCATCGCAAATGGCGTGGAATCGGAGAGATTCCCCAGAGTGGCTTAGCACTACGGGAACCTTTCGATGACTATGATGCCGAACGGCGCTTTGGGGTGGCGGAGTACCATGCCGAAGAAAGTACCGAGTGTATCAGCGGCCTGATTTTGCAAGGCGAGAAAAAGCCACACGAATGCCCTGCTTTCGGGACACGCTGCACGCCCGAACAACCACTGGGCGCGACGATGGTTTCTTCCGAGGGCGCGTGTGCAGCCTACTATCGTTACCGCCGGGTTGACAATCGTGAGATGAGCAAACCATGACGACCACTGATCTAACCGATCTATCCGAGTATGAACTGACCTGCCCAGTGCCAATTGCGAATTACCCGGCGGTCTTGTTAGCACATGGTGGCGGCGGCAAATTGATTTCCGC
>JBDTVG010000176.1:0-9978 GCA_040007395.1 Chloroflexota bacterium | reverse complement strand
CCCGATTTCATTGCTGCCCTAGTCGCTTTGCACCCGCAGTTAACATGAGCCAATACCGTTTGAATGCAGGGACAGGGTCTGCCCTGTCCGGCACCAGTAATCTGTCCTGCCGAAGTTCGGCCTTTTTTCAATCCACAGCTTATGTGATAATCAACCCAGATCATCAAACTAGGAGAATGCTTAAAATGCACCACAACACCGTCGCGGATCGGGCACGCAAGGCGCGTGTCCGCGAAAACGAATATCGTCGGCTCGCCACCCGTCAACGCAGACTCGACACTATCACCGATGAACAGATCGGCGATCTCAAGAAGATCAAAGCTGCTGAAGCCAAGGAGAAACCGCTTAACACCACTGCGGTCAGCGATTGGCGTTTGCTGCGCGATATGGGGGTTGTCAAGGAGTACGACGGCGCTTTGGTGTTGACCACCACTGGCGTACAGGTCGTAACCGCACAGGACAGCAAGTAGAAATATCCGCTAGGGATTAGGAGCGTGCCGTATGACCGATGAAATTCCAACGGAAGTAATCGCGGAAACCGAGAGCTACAGTGTCTGGGTTTCGCAGGAACCCGATGGCGAAATAACCTATCACGTCGAGGTTGGCGGGGTAACGATCCATTTCTTCGATGAAGAATGGAATGAGTTCCTACAACTGATGCGTGCCGTGCCTGCCGATAAGAAGGCGTGATCAAAAGTCTGCTCGGCTTGTTTGGCATAATTGGCAGCCTACGTGCGACGTACTTCCCTTTTGATCGCAGTGGGCTGTCCCGGCATTGGCTGGGTTTGCTGTGAATATTCTGAACCAATGGCTGATGCAAGATCCAGTAGGGCGTCACAGCTTGCACGAAATGTCCCGGCATTTTCCACCGGGCGGCGCAGATCTGCGCGTGCTGGATCTAAGCTCCGGCTCCAATAACGTCGCGCTGCAATTGCTAGACTTTCGCCCGGATCTGCGGATTATCGGCGTAGGGTTGGCGGTGCGTCGTTTGCGAGTTGCCCGACAAGCCAGTCTCAAGGCCGCGAAAACGGATCGGCTGGACTGGCTCCAAGCCAATGGAACTTGCTTACCTTTCCTCGAAAACAGTATTGATGCGATTACCGCCTATCATTTTTTCGACACGCTTGGCGAGCCTAATATGTTCTTGCGTGAAGCGCTGCGCGTACTGCGTCCCGGCGGGCGACTGCTCATGCTGAACCCACTTGCTGATCGTTTCCGACGACAGCGACGTTATTCGCTTGAAGCGATGTCTACGATCCTAATGCAGGCGGGTTTTGCACGAGTGTTGGCAGAACGCGCCGCCGAAGGTCGTGCCGTGTTCAGCCGGGGCGAAAAACCCTACACCGCCCGTTCGACAGTCGAACGGATCGCGCAAACCGCCGATCTTGATGAGTCGTCGGACGGTCTACAAATTATTGATGCAGCAGCGTTGCAAACGGCGCTTCGGGGCAAATTTATTTTTGTGCTGGTGAGGCAGACTCCCGATAGACCCGCGTGGGATCTGCAATCGGGCGAGTCGCTCCGCTGGCAGGCGGCAATGGTCAATGACCAGACGCAACCCTATGTGCTGGCCTTTTCGACACTGCCCAAAGCCGTCGCCTTTATGCAGCCCGCCGTGACCAGCGGCATCCTCACAGGTATCAACAAGATCGCCAAATTCGACAAAACGGTTGCGGCGGACTGGGGCGCGGATCTACTGCTCAATCCGCCGCTAGAGAGTCTACGCACCTCGGAAAGCTATGCCTTCAACGTTGTACAGCTTGATCTTGATCCCGCACGCGCCATAACGGGCGAAGAATAGCCTTCCTTGATTACCGTCGAGAGTCTGCGATTCCTGCAATCTGACACAGGCGCGGATCTGTTGGCTGAACTGGCGACTACCGATCTCGCAGAGGCAGCTACACTCCAATTGCTCACGCGCTTACGCAAACGCTATTCTCCGGACAATGCCGCCGCTGCACTGGAAACTGCACGATTGCGGATCAAAGGCCGCGAAAAATTGGGCAATAGCGTGGATCGGATGTTCTTCACCCGTGAAGCGCTTGAACAAGCCTCACATCACGCCATCAGCCGATCTGTGCATGTGGGCAGCTTTGACGGATATGACCGTGTGGCGGATCTGGGCTGCGGGATTGGGGCAGACACGATCCACCTTGCCGCGCAACACGCTGTCGTCGCTGTCGATCTCGATCCGGTGCGGCTGCTGATGGCACAGTCCAATTGTGCCGCGTTAGACCACGATTCAGCCGCTTTCATTCGCGCCGATCTGAGTCGCGATCTGCCCTTTGCCAACGTTCGGGCGGCGTTCTTCGATCCGGCACGACGTGCTAACGGTAAACGGATATTTTCGGTGAAGGATTATCACCCTTCGCTGGCTGTGATCCATCAATGGCCTTTTGCGGCCTTGACCATCAAGTTGTCACCGGGCGTGGATCTTAAAGAATTAGATGCTTATGGCGGCAAAGTCAACTTCGTGTCCTTGAACGGCGATCTCAAAGAGGCGCTGCTGTGTACGGGGCTTCGCGCCTCAAAACAGGCGACCCAAGCCACCGTGATCACTTACCACGACGCGGAACAGATCGAGCAGATTGAGGTGCTAGAAAATGATCAACTTGCCGCACCACCGTTGCGCAATCCATGCGGCTACCTCTACGAGCCTGATCCGGCGGTGATCCGCGCTGGACTGTTGAGTGAACTCGCGATCCGGCTTGGCATTGAGATGTATCGCCTCGATGAGTCGATTGCCTATCTCACCGCTGATACGCATGTCGTATCGCCGCTAGCCCGCGCTTGGATCATCGACGATTGGATGCCGTTCAACCTCAAGAAACTGCGGGCTTACTTGCGCGAACATGGCATCGGGCGGGTGACGGTGAAAAAGCGCGGCAGTCCGATTACGCCGGAAGAATTGATCGCGCAGTTAAAACTACCGGGCGGTGGCCTAGAAGGGGTCATAGTGCTAACCCATGTGGCAGGCCAACCCGCCGTACTGATCTGTCGCACGCTGTGAAATCCTCGTGTGTTCTCGCCCCTCAAGCGTTATGATCGGACCATTGCACCGTGGGGTAAATTCGGAACACAAAAATGGTCACTGACAAACAAGCAAACCAATATGATGTGATTGTGCTGGGGCTGGGTGTGATGGGAACTGCCGCCGCTTACCATCTGGCGAAGGATGGACAGCGTGTACTAGGGCTAGAACAATTCGCGCTGGATCATCGATTGGGCAGTTCTTACGGTGAGTCGCGCATTATCCGCTACGCCTACGATCACCCGATCTACGTTGAAATGGCGAAAGCGGTTTTCCCGATGTGGCGCGATCTCGAAGCCGAATCAGGACAAGCGTTGATGTTCCAGATTGGCGGGCTAGACTTCGGCTTGGTGGATTCGGAATCGCTGCTGACGACCCGCGATACCATGCTAGCGACGCATGTTCCGCTGGAATGGATCACCCCGGCGGAAGTTGCCAAGCGCCTGCCACAGTTCCAGCTTGACGACAATATGATGGCGATCTACCAGCCTGATGGCGGCTATCTTGCCGCGTCGCAATGCGTGTTGGCACAGGCAAATCTGGCGCGGAAACATGGCGCGACGCTGCTCACCAATACGCCCGTGCTAAAGGTCGAAGCGCTGACTGACTCGGTGCATATTCAGACCGCCACCGAGTCCTACGAGGCGGCGCGATTGGTCATCACGGCAGGATCATGGGCTGCCCATGTGCTGACCATGCTCGATCTGCGCTTGCCATTGCAGCCAACTCGCGAAGAACTCGTGTTTTTCGAGCCATCCGATCCGACTGCTTTTCTGCCGGATCGCTGCCCAATCTTTATCTGCCACGATCAGCCGTGGCGCTATGGGCTGCCCAACGTGGACGGCTCCGGCTTAAAGGTAGCGATTCATGGTCGGCATGAACCTGTCGATCCTGATCAGGTGAACCGCACGCCTGACGAACCGTATATCGGCGTGATCCGCGACTTTGTGCAGCATTACTTGCCCACTGGCAACGGTCCGGTCAAAGAGTCGCGGGTATGCCTATATACCATGACTCCCGACGAGCAGTTCATCATTGATAGGCATCCCGCCTATCAGCATATCGCGATTGGGGCGGGCTTTTCGGGACACGGCTTCAAGTTCGGCATCCTGATCGGGCGGATGCTGGCGGATCTCGCCACTCGCGGCGCAACACCCTATGATTTGAGTCTGTTTAGTGTGCGGCGGTTTGGGTAATCCTCCATGCCGGGTCGAGCAGACTTAGTTCGCAGGTCTATGCAGCGGACAACGCGGGCGTTGTCCCTACACCATACCGTTTGGATGTAGGGACAGGGCACGCCCTGTCCGCTTCCGCCAATTGTTAATTTCTGATTAAGGAAATATCTGTTAACATTGCTGAATTGCCGTGAGTTGTATCGTCAATCAGGAGTGTTCCGCCATGTCCAAGCAACCTTTAATGCCCCCTTTTGAGAAAAAAGTCCATCTCAAAGATTATGATCCCGCCTACACCGGTTCCTATGAAGATGAGTCAGAGGTACAGGAACAACTCAACAAGGATCTGGATCGTCTGCGCGATCTGCAAGAAGTTCTCTATGCGGAACGGAAACGCACCGTGTTAATCGTGCTGCAAGGGATCGACACTGGCGGCAAGGATGGGACGATTGGGCATGTATTCCGAGGGCTAAACCCGCAAGGCGTAGAGATTACCGCCTTTAAGCAGCCTTCCGCCGAAGAACTTTCCCACGATTTTCTGTGGCGTGTCCATCATCGTGTGCCGCCACAGGGCATGATCGGCGTGTTTAACCGTTCCCACTATGAAGATGTGCTAGTCGTGCGCGTCCATGATCTTGTTCCGAAAAAAGTCTGGAAAGCCCGTTATGAGATAATCAACCATTTTGAAGAAATGCTCGTTGAGCAGGACGTGGTGATCCTCAAATTTTTCTTGTATATCTCGAAAGACGAACAAAAAGAGCGCTTGCAATCACGCATCGATAATCCGCATAAGCAGTGGAAATTTGCGCTAGGCGATCTGAAAGAACGCGAACTCTGGGACGATTACGTTGAAGCGTATGAGGATATGCTCACCAAGTGCAATACGGAGACTGCGCCGTGGTATATCGTCCCTGCCAACCACAAATGGTATCGGGATCTAGTGGTGACTCGGACAATTGTTGAGGCGCTGGATAAACTCAATCTGAAATATCCAAAACCCGTTGAAGGCTTGGAGAATGTAGTGATCCCCGATTAGAACCTACATTCTACCTTTGGAATTGTAAACCGCACAATCTATGGTCGGGAAGCGATAAAATAGTATTCAGACAATCGTAGCGAAGGGCACCCCTTCGCTCAGAGGTAACTATCACCATCACGAACGATTTCCTGAATATGACCCCAGCCTATGTATTGAGGGATACGTTCCCAGTTTTTCAAGACATTCGAAATTTCGTTGGAAGATTCTAAAAACCAGTTCTCGCGTGTAACGCCTTCTGGTTCATAGGTGCAGGCATAAAAACGGATACCGGGCGGAAAGTGTCGTTTGAGTGTCATCAGAGCACGTCGAGAATGCATCCACTTGCAAATGGCAAGCACTGATTTAACAAAGGGCAGTTGTAGTTCTTGTTCAATGAGTGGGATAGCAAAAGTTACATTTTCGAAGGTATTTGTCGAGCGATTCTCAAGAATGAGGGTATCTGTCGGAACGCCCATCGTAGTAAGGAAAGCATAGTGACTGTCAGCTTCATTTTGACCTGTATGGCGATTGTTTCCGCCTGTTAACACTATAGGGGATGTGGGTTGTTGATGATACAGGTCAAGAGCAAGCTGAGCAGGAGTCAACAAGCGCGTTCCAAAGACAAATATGAGATCAGCATGGTCTGGTATAAGGGTAGTCGCATCTAGATAAGCTGTGATCTGGGCAATAAGTTCAGGAGTGAGCATCATTGCACCTTCTTGATCTTCTTATGCTCAAGTTACCATGAATAGCTGTGTCACTCCAATTTGATAGACGACATCCAACACCCGTTGCAGGGGCTAGCCATTTTTGCCCTTTGATTTGCGGGTCGGTTTTAGATAGATCACCAGCTTGACCATATTGCCACCTTCGGGCAGGCGGGTGATCTCGACCTCATCGACCAGTTGTGAGATAAAGAACATGCCCCAGCCCCGGCTGCCTGCTTCGCCACTATCAGGTTGCCCCGGCATGGGCAGCACATCGGGCATCGGGGTCAACCCTTCGTCAGCCACATTGATCTCAAGTTGTTCTTTGGCGGCAGTCAACAGTACCGCTACATGCGCCCGCCTATCTTCGCGGTTGCCGTGTTCAATGGCATTACTACACACCTCAGCAATGGCTGTTTTTACGTCCTCGATGCGCTCCTGCGTGAAGCCCATTTCCTCGGCAACGCTGGCTGCGGCACTGCGAGCGACTTTTTCATAGCCGCGTGTGCTAGGCAGAGAGATAATCACTTGATCAGGCGATGCGCCAATAGCTGATCTATTGCCATAAGTTGAAGTGTTCACAGGATATTCTCATCCTTCCATACGATACTGTTACCGAAATAGAGTTAAAGGTTGCTCAGTTAAGTTCAATCGATTTCATGGTTACAATGGTAATGTCGTCCTGCGGTTCCTGTCCCTCAAGATGCCGTCGCACCGCCTGAACGATTAGATCGGCAACCTCATCGGCGGTCATGGTCGGCGGCACTTCTGCCAAGAGCGCTTCGAGTCGTTCAAAGCCGAAAAATTCGCGCCGCAAGTTCTGTGACTCAACCACACCATCGCTGACAATAACCACCATTGAGTCGGGGGCGAGTGTCACCGTCTTGGACTTGTAGCTGCTTTTCGAGGCTGCACCAAGCGGATAGCCGCCGACAGGAATAGACACCCAGCCCGCGCCGTTGCAGATATAGGGCTGCACCATACCGCCGTTCGCCAGTTCCAGATGGCGCGTTTGTGGGTCAAACAGTGCCAGCAGCAAAGCGCTGTTCATGTTATTCAAGCGCATCCGATCCATCAGGCGAGTATTGAGTTCATCCAGCAGCGCGGCAGGAGCCGAGTTATGCAAAATCTCATCGCGCAGCGTCGTCGAAATGACTGCCATCAATAAGGCGGCGGGAATACCTTTGCCGCTTACGTCGCCCACCGCAATTCCCAATTTTCCATCGGGCAAAATATAATATTGGTAATAGTCACCGCTGACTTGATGCGCTGGGATCGAACGTGAGGCAATCTGAATCTGGGGGATTGGCGGTTCTTCATGCGGCAGTAGGCTCAACTGAATAGCCCGCGCTGTTTCCAGTTCCGTTTCGTAAGCTTTGATCTGCACTTCATGGGCGCGGGCATTCTGGATCGCTACGCCTGCCTGATCGGCAAAGGCTTCGGCAAGATCGATGTCATCCGGCATAAAGCGGTTGGCCTGATAGCTGTCGATATTCAGCACCCCAACGGCTTCTTCGCGCACCCGCAGCGGAACGCCCAACCATGCCCGCGTCTCGCTCTCTGGTGTCACCTTCCAGCGCGGATCAGTATTAATATCGTTGATGACAACAGGTTTGCCTGTCATCACGACTTCGCGTGCGCCGCGCAGCCGCCGCAAGGGAGTCTCGACATGGTTTTGGACGGCTGCACGCTCGGCCTTGCCTGTTCCGGCAACCACAGTTAGCGCGTCTTTTTCATCGTTCAGCAGCCAGATCGAGGCTGAATCATGCGGCAGAATATTGCCTAGTTCGCCCAAGATGCCTTGCAAGACGACATTCAGGTCGAGGCTTGAGTTAAGCGCACGGGAAGTGACGAGCAGGGTACGCGCTGTCGAACGACGCTGGTCTTCCAGACGGCGGCGACCAGTTTCTCGCAGCAGGTAACGCCCAATCATCAGGCCAAAGACGACGATCAAGCCAATGATGGCAAGACCGAAGATAAACAAAAGGCCTAGCGTTTTGACAATAGCCTCTTGGCCTTCGTTGACCATCCGGCTCAACAACAAGACGATTGTGCGATCCCTAGAGACTTCGCCCGTAAAGGATGGGAAGACAGACGCGACCACTGACTCGCGATCTGGGGTTGGGAACTCGGTAAGCAAGGTCGGTTGTACCCCGACAGGCACCTGAATGATATTGCCCCGGTAGACTGGTTCGGGGTGATAGTGATACAGTTCAGCGCCGAAGCGATCAAAAACCCACAATTGGCGTGTGTCGCTTAGTTGCAGCGATTTGAAAACGCTCACAAAGTAATTATTTAAATCGATCTCAATTGCCAGCGCTTCACTCACACTGGTTGCCGGGTTGATCGGCGCGACAAATACGTAAGCCGAGCTATTGGCAGTAGTATGCACCAGCCGAAACTGGACCACACGCCCCTGCACCACCTCATCGACCCACTCTCGCGTTACCGTCCAAGGCAAGGGCTGACCCGCTTGAATCTTTGCGTTGTAGTCGGGAGGCCATGCGTACATCGGCGTACCGTCGCCGGACAGCCGTACAATCGATTTGATCTGACCCATCCGCCGTTCGGCAAGATCCGCCAATTGGGCTAAGGCGGCGGGTCTGACTCCCTCAGCGCTGGCTTTGATCTCAGGTAGTCCAGTGAGGCCAAGCAAATCGTAGGCAGTATTGTTAAAATAGTTTTCAACCTGACGCGCTAACGACCCTGCCAGCACTTTTTGTTCTTCACGCGCCTGATTGGACAATGTTTCGGTAATCGTCCGAGCAGGAAGCAGCGTGATCAAGCCGATAAGAATGATCAGGATAATCACCGCTGCGACCAATGCACCAATACCAATTAGGCTAGTACGGTCAATCGGCGGAGTGCGGGCGGGTTCGGAGTGTGCAGCCAAGACTTCCCCCTTGCTAAGGTCTGCACGCATTATAGCATAGCAATCTGATGACGCTCTGATACACAGGGAAATCGGACGGATAACAAACGGAATTATTACTATCGCAAACTAAGGCAAGCTATAATAGTAAAATCTTTTTCTCGCGCTGCCTTTGTCCACACTTCACCTCGGATAATAGATTTGGCGATAGGGCATTGTAACTATAGCGCTCAGTGTATTTATCATTTAGAATCAAAAAATTTACCTTTCAACTGCCCAAAATAAATTTTAAAATAGTATGTCATATCATTTTTTAAATTGATCAGATTAAATTGATCGGGTTCAGTATGGTTTGGGGAACGCCCCAGATAGAGGATCTTTCCAAAATGGCAGATAATCCTCCCACAAAACAGGGACTTTACGACAGCGCCAATGAACACGACTCGTGCGGTATCGGGTTCGTCGCCAGCATCAAAGGCCAACGTTCGCATAACATCATTGAGCGCGGCTTGGAAGTGCTTGAGCGCATGGCACACCGTGGCGCGGAGAGCGCCGATAACAAAACGGGCGATGGCGCGGGGATCATGATCCAAATTCCCCATGAATTGTACAAGGAAGAAATTCCCGCATTGCCCGAACCGGGACAGTATGGGACGGGGATCGTGTTTTTGCCCCAAAACCCCGACGAAGCTGTCTTTTGTGTTCAGGCGTTGGACAGCATCATCGTCGACGAAGGGTTGCATGTCTTGGCTTGGCGTAATCTCGTTGTGGATAACAGCGATATTGGCGAGATCGCTAAAAGTTCTGAACCCGCAATGCACCAAATATTTATCACTTCAACCACCGATCTAAGCTCAGACGCGCTAGAAAGAAAACTATATGTCGTTCGCAAACGTATTGAAAGCGAAGTTAGCGCATCAGAACTGAGTCAAGCAAGACTGTTTTATATTTGTTCATTATCGACAAAAACAGTTATCTATAAAGGGATGTTTACGTCGTTGCAGCTTCGCGGCTACTTCGCGGATCTGCGCGATCCGCGATCCGAAAGTGCCATCGCGCTCGTCCATTCGCGGTTCAGTACGAATACTTTCCCCTCGTGGGATCTGGCACAACCCTTCCGCGTGATCGCCCATAATGGTGAAATCAACACGATTAAGGGCAACCGCTTCTGGGTACAG
>JBDTVG010000175.1:0-21151 GCA_040007395.1 Chloroflexota bacterium | reverse complement strand
TGTCCGCATTGTTCCGCTCTGCTGAGGGATTCTTATTTCTCTGGAATGGCCTAAGTCATCGTTCAATGGGGTCAATTGCTCTAACTCTTGTTGTAATCTGAGTCGCTTTTCTAGGTAGTCGTTCTTGTCCGTGATAAAGCCATTGTCCCATCGGAAATCCATCCGTTCGATTGTGATTCGGATTTCACCTAGCCGCTGTTCAAGATTTTGCTCTCCGAGAATGTTGCTAATTACACTCAGAATATGAGTTCTCCAGTTCTTGGGGCGGCTTTAGTGTAGAGAGAATAGAAACGACCTGCTCATCAATGACCTCGATAACCTGAGTTTCGGATAGGTATCCTGACTATGACAAGGAAATTGGGAGAGTCCTATGATCCAAATTTATGCTATAGACCTGATTTACGCCTTCAATATGTGATTGACTATTGAGAGCTACTTCGATTACGATTAATGCATAATTGCTGACCAATAGCTTCACTAGCAGCCAAAAGCTATCCAAAACTCAGGTTCGATATGTACTCCCGGTTGCTGGCAGGAAAATCCGTTTGTCCGTGAGTTACAGCGGTAATAAAGGTATGAGTGTTTTCCTTGTGCTTGCGCGTGCATTTTATCCCACGCAGGAAAGTCAGTATTTTCGGGCGCATTCGCACAGCAGTTGTGGCAATAGATCAATCCCCGCAAAAGGTAAGGATTGTACTTGTGGCGAGCTTGTCTATGTGTAGTACGTTCCCCGCGAACCGACTGACAACGTGCAAATAGTTCTTCATCAATAAGTGGCTCATGCTGACCTTCAAACCACTGGACAGGTGCGGTAAATGTACGTCGCCCTTGTGAATTGTGTGTCGTTTCTTGGTGTTTGACTTGTCCGAGATAGATTTTGTTTCGTAAAATACCACGGATCGCTTCTTTGCTGAACAAACGCCCAGATGTGTTTTTATAGCTATGCTTATTCAACAATTTTGCAAGGTCCGCATAGCTATATTTGCCTGTAGAATATTCTTGAAAGGCCATAATAAGCCCTGGTACCTCATCTGGATTGGGAGCCAAATACCTACCGTTCCGTTTGTATCCGAAAGGTGCATTGTTATTGTGTAATCCTTGTGTCCCTTTTTCCAGTTTGCCTTTTGAAATCTCTGAGCCAAGATTGCGTGAGTACCACTCAGCAACGCATTCCATGATCCCTTCAATGAGCGCTCCAATCGGTCCGTCGCTGTCCTCGCTAGGTTCTGTTGCCGAAAAAACCTTAATATTGTAGTCGTAACGGAGTAAGGATTTGATAGCTAACGCATCGGTACGATTACGGGCAAAACGGTCAAACTTATGGACAACCAACGCATCAAATTTGCTGTTGTGGGCATCTTGACGCATTTGCAAAAATGCAGGGCGGTGAGCCGTGCGACCTGATTGTGCTTCATCAATATACAGTTTCACTAATTGTCCGTCTTGCGCTTGCACCCACGTTGTAATTGCACGTCGTTGTGCATCAATTGAGTAGTTACCAACCTGCTCCTCGGAGCTAATTCGCATATAGGCTGCGTACCGCATGACCTTATCTTCCTTTCTAAACTTCCTTTTTTCGTACAGCTTCGGTTCATAAACTATGACCTTAAGGCGTTCATCCAATTTAGGCATGGTAAAAAATCTGGGTTGAACTACTGGGAGTGATTGTTTGGGCACGGCTCCTTGTTGTGGATCATTCATATCCTTCCTTTCTGGGCAAAATGGCCCATAAAACAAAAAATCGTCAACCGCTGGAATCAGCAATTGACGACTAAGGTATCGCAAAGGATAATTGCGCCTAGCCTGCCATGCTGTCTCTATCAGCGCGGTGGGTTAGCCCTCGGTTTGGTGCTTCCAACACCTACCGGGGGCGCTTTTGTATTCAGTTGTTATGCAAAACTATATGCGAAATTTTTATAATGTCAAGATTTTGAGAGCTATAGAATGAGGCAGATCCTTTGCGGAAATAATGCGGTGTAAGGCGAAATGGAGTAGTCAAGAAATGGACGATATGAGTAACTGCTGCGACGCGAGGCGAAATAAGTGTGTAGCGGGCGAGTTTCACCTGTTCGTCGTGTAACCGTATTTCATAGAGCCTACGGGGTTTTGATAGTCTCTTTCGCTTTGACCAACCAATCAATCGTTCAAGTTCCGCTTGACGATTTAGGCTGCAAAAATTCCAACAGAAATATTGCCAGCTAGATAAAACGCTATTCTCTCTGAAAAAGTGACTTTTCATAATCTACCGACTCTGAATCTAAGCGATCCGCGATACCAAAGTCAAGAGATAGATCGTTCTGACGATCTGTATTGGGTTAATTTAGGCCACACATTTTTCAAGCGATACTTTAATCCTATATCTACTTTTTTCCAACTAGTTCGGTTATCATTTCAAGTAAGCTGTTCGACTACCTTTATGCGATAGGGTTCGACATTCATGCATTATAAATGGACACGCTACTGGGCACCGCTTAATGTTTCTCTGCAAGATTACGATTTTCTTCCAAATCCAGAATCCCTTTTCGGTGACAAACGGCTTGTCTCGTTCGAAGCAATTTCCCATATTCCGTGTTTGGTATTGCTAGACGGCCCTGGTTGAGTTTCGCCCATTGATCGATAGACTAGATCATGCCAGTGCGTGGGAAGTGGCTGACCTTTTTAGAGACTACCTAGCTCACTATCAAACCTTGCAGGCGCTTGAAACATTTGTTGAAGGTGTGATGAACCGGGACGATGCGGAACTTGCCACTAACAAGCCCAAAATAATTGGCCGGAGGACGACATTTCACCCACGTGGGGACCTTCGCTGGATTTGTGATTTAAAACGTATAGATAACGAGCATTAAAGTTAGCAAACCTAGCTCAGTACGATTTAATGAATATCAAGCGGACTTAGAGCTGCTGCTCTACCAATTTGCGTCGATGTGCTTCCGTAGTCTAAGCACATTCGCACGATAGTAAACCATTTCTGTACTCGCCCCAAAGTGATTTGCAGTTTGTTCTACGTTCACGCCCTTCTGAATCGCCCACAACAGACCACGTTTCGGTATTTGCAGGCAGCCCCCCAGATAAATAGCTTCCTCTTCGCATTTGGGATCGCGTGGCGGAAACGGCAATGCGGGATCAAAAGGAATCATAGGATGCTTCAAGATGATATGAGCACACTCGTGCATCATATTCGATTCGTGACGTGCAGGTGAATGAGATGGGTTATACAGCACAACGATTGGCGCTATAGAAACCACCCCTCCCGAAACTGTTTCAAGGTGCTGACGCTGCTCTGCTGTTAGGGTTAGGTATTGCAGACTCTCCGGCGAAACGATAGTTATATGAAGGTCATCGAGCAGTTCAGAAGCTGGGAGCGCGTCATAAGCAAATCGATTGCCGAGTTTGCGCCGATACTCTACCGCTATACGTTCACAGGATTCCCTGAACACCCAAGTCAGTGCCACTATTATCGACCTCAGTTTTCCCCATCGGCAGAGAATTGAAGCCGAACGGCACGAATAACCGCTTCGAGCGCCTGCATGGTTTCGGCGCTAATATGCTTTGAAGCATGTAGCTGCGTCGAAATATCGTGAATCTGTGAATTCCCCGCGTCATCATCGCTCTGAAAAATGTCTTCAAGAGTAAACCCGCAAATATCCATCAGCCGGAGCAGTGTCTGTGTATCCGGCGCAGTTTTCACAGTCTTGTGTTCGATGCGCGACAACGTAGCTGTACTCGTTTCCGTGAGATCAGCAAGTTTACGCAGCGTCACCATATTCTTGTCTCTATAACCTCGTACCAGCTCCGCCAATTTCTGAGCACTAAACTTGGTCGCCAATGCTGATCGCCTCCAAAGTTAAGAGCGGCGCTAATTCTTGTTACACAGATGATTCTTGTGATCAGTTTGAACTTATCTTATGATGGGCCTATTCTTTGAAACAGCACTGTTCAATTATTTAGAAAGCTAGGTAAACATAGGATTGGACATGGCCCACGATGATAACATGTTTGCTGAACTTTTACTTGGCGTTGCTTTATATATTGAGCGGCCTACGGGATGGGAATCTGGCTACCCGCCGGGGCTACTCCATGCAATGAGTAATATTGCGTTGGGAATGGGTACGGCATTCCCGAAGACGTTTTCTGCGTTCCTTACCCTTTGTCATAAATCGCTAGTGGATTGGTATCCATATCCATTAGCGGATTTTACAACTGACTATCCACTGATGAACGATGGGCAATTAGGGGAACAGGCTAAAGATTATCTCTACAGCTTGCCGGATGAACTGTTGCAGAAACACCACAAAACCGGATTTCTCCCTGCTAGTGTGCTCGATAACTGGGAGATAGTACGCTTCCTTGACCGGATGCACAGCATGGATGATGCAGTCGAGGCGCAAAGACTTTATGTGATTATTCGATCCTTTCTGATTGAACATTCGTGGATAACCAGCAAGGATTTGATTGCCCTCAAGCAACAGAATGTCACCGAAGAATCGCGGGATTACCTAAAAACAACGTTCTATCAGCAGGATGATAGCGGCGATGAGATTTATTGCTGCGATTATTGCGGCATATTACACATAACCGATGGTCAATTGGCAGGAATTAAACCTATATGGTGTGACGATCATCATCCTAGCCTGCCATATATCCAGACGATTTCTGCATCATCGTATTCGCGCATGAAGCCCGGAATTCATTTGCGTACATTCATCCCTGGACAAGCCGAACGAGTCGTTTTTGCTGAGGCCGAGGCGCTTCAGGATGAACACCCTGAGCATCTTACGGCAGTTGTGCGCTATCCGGGGCTAGATGCCTACGACCTGCGCTTGAAATTTCGCGACGAGGCGTGGGCTGTAGATGTGAAAGACCTTGCCGATCCTAAAGACCTCGCCCGAAAAATCCGCCCAATGGCACAGGGGAATGTGCTTGAGCACGCAAAGGAGTTCTACGTTGTGCCTGATCGCCGCCTTCGTTTCGTACCCGATTATATGGAGCAGGTACACCGCCATTATGGAGCAATAAAACCGCCGCTGTATCTCCTGACTCAGGAGGATTTCTGTACACGGATGCGTTCCAAATGCGCAGAGTTAATCAAGGCCAGCCGCTAACTACCCGCAATAACGCTGATCACACTGATCAAAAAGGAGTCGGGGATGTACGAAACACCGTCTGAATACAAAACCCTCTGTAAGGCAATCGACAAGGCTCCAGAAACAGTGGGGCAGGGCAAGTTATTGGTCAATGTCGAGGCAGTATTGACGCTAGCGGAAGCACTCGGTTTAGCTGACGAACCGATCACAGTCGGCTGGGTGCTGCTGGCTGGTACGCCAACGCCAAACGAGAGGTTGAACTCGCTGACCCCTGACCAGCGGCGTATGATCGCCAATGCCCGTCAATTTATCCCGTTGAACTCACGTTTCGCGTGGGAAGCCGCTCTCGTCCAGTATGCAGGTATCAAAGCAGAGCACCGCAATTACAACATTGTCGCTACCGATCTTGATACGCAGATTATCGGTGCCTACAAAAGCGAGCCGCTACGTCACCCTGCGCATATTCAGCAATATGAGCAAATGCTCGCAACAGCCCTGCCATTTCGTCGTTATAGCCCTCACCGCCCCAAAGCCAACGAAACGTACACATTTACCATCACCACAAAAACTGACGTGCAACGCGGCGAGGTTCGTTTTGAAGACAAGCATATTGCCCATCTTGATCACGCGCTGACTGGTCACTGGTTCGACGGTGTACGTCCACGACAGCCGTTCAGTATCAACCTCAAAGACCTCAAGAAAACGGCCAAATTTCTGGATAACCGAGAACGTGAGCTTGGCAACCGGGTACATTGGGCCGCAGACCTCGCAAAAATACACTATCAACACGTTGAGGGGGTTGGGATACAAGCCTGCCTTACCCCATCGGAGACCTTAGATATTGATGGCTTTTTCCATATGGCAGGCATTGTGTCTTCCGGCAAAACAACGCTTGCTATCTTGATTGCCGCCCACGTTATCCGCCTTGAACTTGATATGCGGATCACTTTTGTCGTTGGTGATACGAATACAGCCGTCCAATTGGCTCACCGTTTCAACGTCTGGTTCTGTAACGACCCGGCAGAGAATACCCCTGTTGCTGTGCCGGTCTTGGGGCAAAGTACCCGCGAAGTACATCTGAAACGGTTGTTAGTTTCCCGCGAATATCAGAGTAGCAAGGCACAGAACGTCCCACACTGGGGCGAACGGTGGCTGAATCCAGTTTGCCCATTACAGGCGCTCGTTAGCTGGGATGCTGACAGCACGAAAAACATTCCCATTGGGAAAGAACCCTGCCAGCGGCTGCAAAATAAAACCTTAGCCAAAGGCTCAAAATATCCTAAAAACCATGTGTGTCCGCTGTTTGCGATCTGCCCATCCAAGCAAATGTACCGCGACATGCCGACGGCAAAACTTTGGATCACCACACCGGGAGCACTCTCTCAATCCGGTGCGCCTCATCACCTCGAAGAGCGCCCTATTAAGATTGGCGATCTGGTTTACGAACAATCTGATCTCGTTATTTTTGATGAGGCTGAAACGATTGTCGATTGGTTTGATGGTGTGTATGCCAACAATCTCCCGTTGACAGACGGCGAAAGCGGCCTCTTGGATCGTCTCGATGATGAAGTAGCGGAATATCTAAAGGTGAACCGCGCCGCCGCGCCTGAGTTTCAGAGATGGCTATTTGCCGAGCGTGCCGCAACTAAAGCCATCAGCGGCATACTCACAAGTCTTGATCAGACGCAGGGGCGCGGCTTAGAACGGCTGCGCATGTGGGTTAAGCGTGGACATTTTACGCGCAATAACCTGTCTTACCGCCTGTCGCGGCGCTTGGCAGGCTTGAAGGAGTTCGAGAGCCGCGACGATCTCCCGCCAGAACTGCGGCGTTTAGAGGACCATCAAACCCGCGCTGTCCTTCAGTATTTTGAAGAACTGGACCAGATCGGAAATCCGCTCGTACAGCAACTCGCACCGCTTAATGGCAGCATCGAAAAGCAAGGCGGTTATGCCCTTGCGGACATTATGCAGCAGATGAACAGCGCAGGGCTGGACGTTGATACTGAGGGGCTGATTACACGTTGCGAGGAGTGGCTGGATCGCTTTTTTCCAGAGGTAGAACCATGTCTCGTTGCACTCAAAGTACGTCTTGAAAGCAGCGAAAGCAAAGTAGATCGCGCCTATGTAAAGAAAGATCAGTTGGATCGCAACAAACATGATCTGGCGCTACGGCTCTTTTTCACACTGTGGGTTGTCGTGCTGGACTGGCATTTAGGCATCGTAGTTAACGAATGGCATCGCAAGCCTGCTGATATTGGCGTTGAACAACCCTATGCCAAAATCCCGAAAAATCTTCGCAATATATTGCCGATCCCTGCCACAGGCGCACAGTACGGACTGTACCGCGTCCCCAAAAATAATATGTCTGGCAAGACCAACCATCTCACGCAATTTGTCCATGTCAACATCGGGCGGGCCTATGTCTTGAACTTTCACCGCTTGCGTACTGATCTCGATGGGCTGCGCGGGCCGAATGTGCTTGCCATGTCAGGTACGTCCTATCTACCTGACTCCAGCCGCTTCAATCTTCAGGTGCCGCCGCATGGCGTGTTGTCGCCTGATCAACGCACACGAGAAGGCATGGCAGACAGCCGCTTTGAATTCAAACCTTTTTATGACGATAAGAACCACTCAATTGCCGTGTCAGGAGTCGGGGATAAGCTGAAAGCCCTGCTCAAGATGGTACGCGCCATGCTCGGCAATGATGGACAATCCGGCGGTTTTCTAGGGGGTGTTGGAAAGCCTGCATCAGAATGCGGAGCTTGACCCTGATCGGTGGGCCGATAGATCACGTCTGCTGTTGTTCACCAATTCCTATACGCAAGCACAGACAGTGGCATTAGGACTGCAAAAACAATGGCCCTTAATGGCAGATCGCATTTATTACCTGTCGAAGGGTAAGGACAACCAGGATTATGAGGCAACCCTAAGGCCGGGAAATGATGTTCAACGTGTTGATATTGAGCAGTTTTGCGAAACCGGGGGGACTATCCTTGTCGCGCCGATGCAGTCTATCGGACGTGGCTTCAACATCCTAAACAAGAATCAGCCTTCAGCACTGGCAGCATTTGGGGCCGTGTTCTTTCTGATGCGTCCGATGTGGCAACCGGAAGATATGGTTTCAACGGCGCGGGAAATTAACCGCTACACAATGCAATGGGCCGCCCGTCTGGATGTTCCAACCGCGTTTGAACGTGCAGATGGCTTATATAAGAGTGCAGTCGTCTTGCGGGAAACTGCCAACAAGTTATGGCGCAACATCGAACTACGTACCTCGTATGGTTCGCTCAACTATCCACAGGCAGACGGAACAATGGGCGATCTTGACCTAGACCTGCTCATCAGACCGCGAAGCGATCTCGCCGCGACAACGGCAGGGCTGATCATTCAGGCAATAGGGCGGCTGTTGCGCGGTGGCGTGCCGTTTTACGCCTATTTTATGGATGCTGCATGGTCACCCAAGACAGCATTAGAAGGCCCATCCATCAGGGAAGAAGCCGATACCAGTTTGCTGCAAGCAATGATCGATGTAATTGCCACCTATGCAGACCCAGCGGACGCAGTAGGGAATGCCCTCTATGGTGATCTTGCCGAGTCGCTCAGTTGTACGGTTGGCCTGAATAACAGTTGATTAGGAAATAATCATGACTAACAAACGTCCTAAACTCAAACCTTCAGAAATTCTCCTGCCAGCGCGGATGTCACTGAACATGGAGGCATTGAGCGATGTTCATTTCGCGGTGCTGGATTTTCCCTATGAAAAGGCGCTGAGGACTTTCACAAATACGTTGAGAGATCGCTACAACACGAAAAATAACAGGCCGAAGAACTAACCGCTGGACTATGACAAGAAGCCACCGTGGAGGCAGTTGAATCAAGCAATCATGGCATGTGGTCCGGTGCTGGTCCACTCCTTTGAAAAGTACGGCAGCGTCCGGCGTATGGTAGCAATCAACAAACTAGAGCGTAATCCATATACGAATGCCATCGTTGACATTGGCAGCCAGTTTCCCGATGTCGCAGCACTCAGTGACCTGATCGAAATGTGGATCGATCACTGGCTCGAAAACGCAGAGTTAAAAGCGCTTGTCGATGAAACGATGAGTCGCGAGTTGAGTGCACTAAAACACGCTTTGCAATCGCCGGAAACACAATGGGTAACGGATGTCACGCTCAAAGAACTCATCGCTAATCTCAATCAGGATGATGCGCTGGGCTACAACGTGATCCCTGCCTCAATCATGGCCCTGTTGCATGGACAAACGATGGCACTTGTCCACTCCGGCAAAGAGCCACTGAACATCACATGGCGGAAGGCGCACGATGGTGGCACAAAAGGCTTACATCTCGTTAGCCAGCCGTTTCACCCACGCTATCTGGTTGAAAAATTTGGCGGTGCGCCGGACGAGTCCGAGGAAAAAGCGGCGCTGGAAGAAGCGATGCAGGACGGCTATTTCGTCTACAGCCTCAAGGTTCAGCTAGAAACTCAGGTTGGGCGAATGGAGAACGATCAGTTGAAGCCCTGGCTCTTTCTCAAGGTGGGGATGCGGCGCTATGCCCATGAGCCATTCAAGAAGGATGCGCAGAAACGCAATCTGTCGGTGCTGCTAGGGTTTAACCGCGAAAAGATTGCACCCGAAAACCGGCAGAAGATGGTCCGATATCCCTATGACACAACTTTAATATCCTTGCCTATAGATGTACAGCGCACACCTAAAGTATGGGATAACAATCTTGCTCGCCTGCTATCCTCCTATGGCTTATCCGCGTTAGATGATCCCAGCGCTGTGCTCGATGCGCCGCACAAGTATGGGAATCTGGGCAACATCGCAGATTTTAGGCGGAATGAATATTACATCATTCACGCCGAGGGGCGAAAGTATTCCGACTATGAGGACGAAGAACGACGCTACGGGCACAATCACCACGTTAAGGTGGGGTTCAGCTTGAAAGAACGCACCGAAGTTGTTCAGCGTGTTCTTGAACTGCTACCCGATGTGCTGATCCCTGATATTGCCTTTGAGCCTGACATCAAAGCGCCACAGGGAGCCAATGTACCGCTTGCCTTGCGCGACTACAAGGACTTTGCGCCACAGGGTCGTTATACCCCTGAACAAACAGCAGCCAAGCTCAATCACACTATCGACGCAATCCGACGCGCTGTTCAGGTCACCGGGAAAGACTGTCTGGACATAGCGCTGATCCACAACGATACGCAGTTTCTTGAGATCCTCCAGACGAAACTTCGCGCAATGTTTCCCGGCTGTGACACGGGCGAGTCGCCCTTTTTATGCTTTCACCCGGTTCATATTTCGACCCAGCTTTGTCAACCATTGGACCCCGGCCCGCTTAATCCCCAAGATCACTATAACAAGGCACGGGCTAAGGATTTCAAAGATAAGTGGGCCGAGCAGATGAAGCTGTCGCGCTACAACAAAGTGGAGAAGGAATGGCGACCCGCCTTGGGCAAGATTGCATGGCGACCTAATGCCCATCGCACCGCGTTGATCGAGTCCTATTACGATGAGAAAGGCTTTAAGGCAGTTCACGAGTCGCAAGAAATCAAAGGCGCTATCCGTGAGGCGTGTAGCCGTGAAGGTATCGCTTCACAACTCATTGGTCATTTCATGGCAGGCGAAAAAGGGAAGCCTAGTCGCGGCAACATGGCCCGTCTTGAAAACGCGATCCTCGATCTTATGCTTCGCAATATCGGTGCATTCTACGGCACACCCGCCGATATGTATGAGCGCGCTGCCGAGTTATCGGCGCTGCGTGTACCTAATCTTGATGTTGTGGCGTTCTGGCATGTATATAAAAGGACTGCCTTACGTCGAGACGAAAAGTACCTTGTCACTGTGATCGCTGTGCGACTGTGCTCCAACGGTTGCGTTGAGGTGTTTGCGCCGGGATTTATGAACTGGACTCCTTACGCACAAGCTAGTTCCGTGTTGGGGACAAAATTCGCCGAGCTGCGTTCGCCGATACGTAACCGAGATAAAGCCCCCGACATACTACAAATGAAGAACGATGAATTAATGCCATTTGTGCAGGATGTACTTCAGCATCGTCTCGACGCTCCTACAATTGCGGTTATCCCGGCGAACTGGTGGCGCAATTCGGTTAGCAACGAATACGACAGCGCCAGATGGTCACAACTTGGCAATAAAAGGTTGTTTGACACGCAGAATATTCTGGACTTCTCGCATGTGCGCGGTGGCGCAAAGTTCGAGCGCTCCGATCCTCGTTTCGCTAACTTGCTGGCTGTAATCCGGTTGCGGAAGGATAACGAAACACCACAGTACACCACAGGGACATTGGACTGGGATGCCGACAAGCAAATTGGTGATCTGGATCACCTATCCGGCTATGTTGATTGCACGGTACAGGAGCCTATGCACTATTTTTCCATCGCAGGCGAATCGGATATGCAGGACAAGCAATCAAGCGACGAGTTTGAGGATGGCTACAAGCTGACCATCGACAGTGATTATGCCTATAAACATGCCCAACTCGTTGAACTGCTGCCGTTCTTTGTGCGCGACGATTTCCGCAGCCTGGAGGATTACAAAATCTTGTGCCGTTGTGTTCACTTCTTGCGGGTTTCACCTGCATTTAGCAAAGGGAATATCTTGTTACCTTATCCGATGCACCTCGCAAAGGTGCTCCTTGAGGATTTAATGTGCATCATTGATGCAGACTAGTTTTGTACCCTCTACGCGGCTGTGAGTGCTATGGAGAAACGAATAGCAGAGTTTTTCCTTTCAGGTTTTACAGACGAGGAAATTGATTTCGAAGACGAGCGTGAAGGTATGCAGGAAGGACTATAAGTGCTGAAACGCACGGGCTTTGTTCAAGTAGATACGGGCATCAACGTGATCACAGCTTTTGCCGGAAAGGAAAACCTTGGCAATGTAACTCTTGAAGACTTGGATGCTATCGCGGATTTTTTGGAGCAAGTCTATTCCGATGGCGTGGGGCAAAGTCTTGCCGCTGGGATTGCATTCACCAATTCCGGCTTTGCGCAGGCTTCGTGGAATGACGCGAAGTTCCGTTACAAGCGTGTAGCCTATGCCAATTTTGTCCTGCGGGGGCATCAGAACCGTGATCTTGAGCCAATCCTAAAAGACCTGGATAAAGATGAGTATCGGGCGATGGTGCTGCGTGACAATCCTGACGCTCCGCGCTGTGCGTTCACAGGTGAACCCGCCTATCTTCGTGTGAGCCGCGATATGCTGCCGATGTTGAACGGACGCGGTGTGATTAATTTTGGCGGGTTAGGTATGGCGGGGTTGCCTGTCAGTGATATAGCGCTGCTGGCAATCCACGCGATGCCGTTGGGCTGCCTGATCAGCCAGGGCCGATTGCTTGCCGTCGAAAGTGACAACACCGAGATTGCCTTTGAATTTGTGAGAAAAACTATCTAAACAACCGGAGAAACCTTCAGGCAGCCCAAAGCGCAGGCTGGAAAAAGCTGCCCAATCAAAGCGCCTTCAAGACAGCATTGATCACGGGGCTAATCGAGATTAGTCGCTCGCACAGAGGGTTAGCCCGCTTTATCCATCGGCTACCTAGCCTTACGGCGTACCATTTCTCCAACAGTGGGACTGACCCCAAAATCGACATTTACCCGCTGCCATCATCAGTGGTCAGTTTCGTGGCGACTGCTAGCGAAGGGCAGTATCAGGAAGCTTGGAGACAAATCGTAAAGGCCGCGTGGCAGGAAGATAAACCTGAAGCACAGGAAAGAGAAGACCCAGAACCGAAATTCACACAACGCAATTACTTTTACGAAGACCTTTTCGGTTTGCCCGACAATGCCTGCCGTTTCATACGGACGTATTTCCTGAGGCAGCCATTGGGCAGGATCAAAAAGGATATTCGCAGCACCTATAGCTTACAGCGTGATGCTGACATGATCTCGTGGGAACTCACCGATCTCTTTTTGAAAAGGATGATGAACGTGGATAAATCGAGGGTTGATAACATTCGGAAACTTGGCGACAAACTCGCGGAGCACATTACCGCACGAGGCGACAAACGCTTACTGAGCGGCCTTTACAGCGCCCGCGATTACCGTGCATTCCGCCTGACGCTCTTGCGCACAATTCGCAGCTATGTCGGAGATGGGCCGCTGGTTGAATTCGATGCTTATATATCAGCATTTTTGAAGAATCAGACGAATTCTCCCGGCTCGACTGGAACCTTGCCCGTGACCTGCTGCTTATTCGTATTTTTGAACAGTTGCACCTAGCAGGGCAGCTTAACGAATTGGCAGATATGCTGACTGATGCTCCCGTCGATGAAGCGGATCAGGCGTTAGTGTAACCAGCATACCATCTCTATTTACTCGCAGCCCATACATAGGAGACTTGTTCCATGGCTTATCTCACCTCAATGATCGTAATTGATGTTTCTGCTGGTGCACTCAACAATTCTGGTGAAGCGATTCCTAACGCGCGAACACAGAATACGAGCAGCGTAAAAACTATCCGCAAACGTGGCGTTGGCGATTATCCCTATTTCACCGCACAGGCTTATCGCCGTTGGCTGCGCGTAACCATCGAAGCCGATCCACAAGGCTGGGAGATGTCGCCTGTCTATCGTGAGGAGAAGGTCGCGTATACAGATGCGAACCCCTTGCTGCATTGGGATGACGATCTGTTCGGGTATATGCGCGCGCCCGGTAAAAAGGCCAAGAAGGATGCCGAAGATACATCCCCCGAACCGATAACCCCACTGGATGGATCGGCAATTACCCGTATCTCGCCGCTGCGGGTTAGTACGTTTGTTGCAGTATGCCCGGTTATTATCACCAATGACTTCGGCGTGATGTCTCGTCAGGAAGGCGACCCTGCACCTTACGAGCACCAGTTTTACCGCGCTACGTTTCAAGGGCTACTATCGCTAGACCTCGCCAATGCGGGTATGTTCACCTACAGTCGGCGGGCAGGTTTCCAAAACCTCGACAGCACCCGCGTACAGCAGGCCAAAGATAAAAATCTCGAACATATTCCCGAAAAGCTGGCCTATCGCTTGCCAATCGATCAGCGCGTGCAGCGTGTCCGCCGCTTGATCGAAGCAATCCCACTGGTGCAGGGTGGCGCGAAGCAGACGTTGCACTATACCGACACTACACCCGTAATAACCATCGCCGCTATAACGAAGTATGGCAACAATCCGTTCAACTATCTCGTTGACGAGAAGAACGGCCAAATGGTATTTAACATAGATGCGTTTGTAAAAATGCTGGACAGTCTTGGGGAACAGTTGCTCTCACCAGTCTGCATCGGTTGGAAGCCCGGTTATGCGCCAGAGCAAGAAAAACTCGTGACTGATCTGGTCAATGAACGCGGGCAGCAGCTTGTGCTCGACACACCGCTGAACGTCTATCAACAGATTTCAGCAGCGTTTGCCCAAAACCCGCAGTGGCTGGATTAACCCGCGCCGAACATCGCGTTAAGGAAATCTACTATGGTTGATGATCGGCCACACACAGAATCGGCGCAGACCAAAGACGTGGTGAAAGTGGTGATGCGTGGCGCGGTAACGTCGTTTCGCTATCCACACTTTATTCAGGGCGTGCAGCCGACTTATGAAATGCCGCCGCCCTCGACGATCTATGGGCATCTGTGCAGCGCCACTGGGCAATACGAGCCGCCTGAGAACATCGAGTTTGCAGTTCACTTTACATATGCCGCAAAGCAGCGCGACGTAGAACATACGCATCTAAGTGTGCCGTATATTCAGGCGAATCCGTTCCAGCGCGAACTGCTGTTTTTCCCTCGGCTCACGCTGTATATCGCGCCTGTGTACTACCTTGAGGCGTTCCGTGCGCCTCACTATCCTGTAGTGTTAGGACGCTCACAGGATTTGATGACCTATGAATCCGTCGAGGTCATAACACTCAATTTGGCGGATCAGGCGTACTTTGAACACACGCTAATCCCCGCGATAGATGCACCCTACTTTCAACGGTCTATTGGTGTCACAATGGCACGTTTCATCCAACCGGAGAGCCGTCAGCCAGAATGGGGACAGTATGCAATCCTCAAGGATCGGGTGTTGTATCCACCGGACGATGCGTTACCGGATGTTTACTATCCCTCCATATGGATTGATACTGACGAGGACGACAGCACCACAAAGGAACCCTATAAAGGTCGTCATCGCGGGTTGATCTTCCAGCGGTTTGTCGCACCCTAACCGGTTTGCAGGGTACCCACGTTTCGTGAATGTTATGCTGCAAACTTCGTCTCGTAGTCTTACAAAAAGGCACGACCATGACCAATCTAACCGATGATCCTATTCCGTGCGCGGCAGCCGAATGGCATAACATTCTTGCCAAACCAACAGAAAGTCTCGTGAAGCATACGTGGCACGTGTTGTCACGGTTGGCTGATCAGATACGCCTGCATCCAACCCTTTCCGCTGACACCCAAACACCTGAGTTATGGCATTGGCTGTTCTGGGGCACCTTTCTACACGATTTCGGCAAATGTGCTGCTGGTTTCCAGGCAATGCTGAAAGCGCCGAGTAAACTGCGCTGGCCCTACCGTCATGAAGCGCTGTCATTGGCCTTTGTCGATTGGGTATTTCCGCGTGGTGACGTAAACCGCGCTCCAGTGATTGCCGTGATCGCTTGCCATCACAAGGATGCTTCGCTGATTATCGAGAAATATGGCGCTGGCTACCGGGAATATCCTGAGGATGATTTGCCTCTACAATTGATTAGTCAGGTTAGTGTGAAGGATCAGATGATCCTGTATCACTGGCTGACGAATTGTGCATGGAAATGGGCAAAACTGCTAGGCTTTGACGCACACATTTCTCCTGTTACGATGCCCACCGAAGCAACGGCAAAGGAGCCGCTTCAAGTACGGTCTGTCCATGATGCTGTTGAAGATTTACGGTCCTATACGTCCCGGCTAAGCTTCAAAGAAAACGCGAAAGCGGCACAGATCGGAATGCTGCTGCGTGGGATGATCCTGATTGCCGATCACGCTGGGTCTGCTAGCAACAAGGCTGAACCATTTATATCTCTTGATCTGCCCTCGCCAACACTGATGGCGAAATTATTGAAACCTGGTGCAATCCCATATGCGCATCAGGATCAGTCGGCAGCGTGTGATGCAGGTTCGGCAATGCTCATCGCGCCGACGGGCAGTGGCAAAACGGAGTCGGCGCTGCTTTGGCTAGATCGACAGGCTGCACTGGATGGAGCACCACCTTCGCGTGTGTTTTATATCCTCCCATATCAGGCCAGCATGAATGCGATGTACAAGCGTTTGGGGCGTATTCTGGGCAAAAAATACATTGGTTTACAGCATGGTCATGCACAGCAAGCGATCTATTACGCCGCGATCAGCGACGCGATGAGTACAGAGACTGCGACAAACAGCGCCAAGATTAACGAGGAGGTGTCGCGGCTGCACCGTCATCCGATGAATGTTCAAAGCCCCTACCAGATGTTGAAATCCCCCTATCAGATGAAGGGTCATGAGGCTCTCTTTGCGAATTTTCAGGGCGGGTGCTTTATTCTGGACGAAATCCACGCCTATGAAGCGGAGCGACTTGCCATGATTGTGTGCTTCATTGCGTTTTTGCGGAAGTATGCAGCAGCCCGATTTTTCATTATGTCTGCTACCATGCCGACACACGTCCGCGATGTACTTCGGGAGGCGATCCCTGATCTCCAGCTGATTGAAGCAACTCCGAAAACCTTCACCGATTTCAAGCGGCATTGTATGCATTTGCTGGATGGTTCACTCTCTGACCCGCACATAATAGGGCGAATTTGTGCTGATGCCAACGACGACAAATCGGTGCTTATATGCTGCAATACAGTAAAACAGGCTAAAAATATTCATGCCCTGCTCAGGGCACAATTTCCTGATCATCCTATTATCCTTGTCCACAGCCGCTTCAACAGTCAGGATCGTAGTAAGAAAGAACAGAGCATTATGGAGCAGGCAGACGTTGACTCTAAAAACACCTATCAAGGACTCAAGCCTATCGTCGTGGCAACGCAAGTGGTGGAGGTCAGCCTGAATATCGATATGGACACGCTCTATTCCGAAATTGCACCGATGGAAGCGCTGCTACAACGGTTCGGACGTGTCAACCGTTCGCGACCCAAAGGGAGTCCGCTCGCTAATGTCTATATCGTGCGTGAACAACCCGACGATGTGAAGTATCTGTACTCACCTGATCTGCTTGACGCGACGCTTAGAAAACTCGAAGCCATTGATGGTCAATCTATTGAAGAAGGCTCTGTCGGTGCGTGGCTCGATGAGATCTATGCAGGCGAAGCACTCACAACTTGGTGGGCTGACTACCGTAAAAGTGAGGCCGAATTTAAGGCGGCAATTCTGGACAGCCTTAAGCCGTTTGCCACAGACAATGACATCGAAAGCCTCTTTTACCAGATGTTCAACGGAGTCGAGGTGCTGCCGTCAGAACGATATGATGAATACCAAAGGCTAATGAAAAGTCGGGAAGTTATTGAGGCAGCTTCACTTCTTGTCCCGCTGCGTTGGGGACAATATAAGCGCTTGGAAAAGCAGCGTAAGGCGTGGCCCGAGGCCTTTAAGGAAGGCCGTTATGAAGAGCGACTCTATCTCGTTGACGCTGTGTATTCCAGCGAAAATGGCCTCGATATAGAAGGGGCGATGCAAACCGAAATCCCGATGGAAGCAGATTAACCTATGACCGTAGACATGGCAGAACCAACAAATATCATCGATCCCTTGAGCAATCTTGTGCAGGGATTCGTAGCACAGCATATTGTCTTTATGGTGCGGGCGCAGGAAGCCATTCAATTCAGTGAGCAACCCGGTGTCAATCTGCGTGGGGCATTGTATCAAGCCCTGATTACCCGGTTCAGCCCGAATGTGCCAGTACCAGGCTTGCCATATGACCTGATCCGGCAGTTTCTTGAGGGACTGGATGATGAGAATGCACGAGGCCGCGATCTGCCACGCGCCTATACCGTCGAGCCACCGCCGCCAAACGCACATTACAGCACCGGAGAACAGTTTGAGTTTGGCATTACGTTATTTGGGCAAGCAGTAAGCTACCTACCCTATTTGTTCTACGCACTACGAGATGTCGCTGATCTAGGCATAGGGTTCGGGCGCGGGCGATTTCAGATGATCAGGATTTGCGAAGTTAACCCGCTCAACAAATCACGCCGCCAGATCATAGACCCGCATCAGGTTTCTGATCTACGGCTAGCCATAAACCATAAGGCTATTCAATATGCCGTAAATCTATGGCGTAGTGACGAGATTTTACTGCGCTTCCTCACCCCTGCCCGCCTGACTGATTACGGGGCGTTGGCACGGCGCCCATCGCTTGGCATCTTATTGCGCCGGTTGCTTGAACGTGCGCAATCTCTTGTCGAACAAAATCAGTCGAAGCCAGAGGTCGCGGCTGGTCTTGAACGTTGGAAAGCCGAATGGATGCGTATGGGAGCACTAGGCGATGTATTGGATGCGCAGCATTTAATAGCGGATAACACCTACTGGAAAGATGTTACCAGCCACAGCCATATCAAGGGCCGCTCATCACCCATCGGCGGGTTGATGGGGAAGGCCCGTTGGCAAATTAACGAACGCGACGTGCTGTACTGGCTGCTGTGGGGCCAAAGTCTACACGTCGGCAAAAATACGGCGAAAGGGGATGGCTGGTACAGCGTTGAATAACCCTATGGATTAGAAGTATTGGCTAGCAGCAATGGTAGTAAGGCGTAAAACGCTTAGGGAGTACGAAGTATGGCGACCATCGAGCATTTGTTGGTAGAAACGTTCGGGGCATTTATCGGCAAGCACAGCGAACGGCTGTTTGTTTCCAAAGGGAAGGAAACGCTTGTCCAAGCACCTTTGATGCACTTACGCTACGTAACGATTGCGTCACCCGGCGTAAGCATTTCCGCTGATGCCATCAAGGAATGCTGCGAACGGGGTATTCCCATGTACTTCATTGATAAAAATGATCACTTTGCTACGCTTTTTTCACCGGGTCTGGTGGGCACGGTGAAAACCCGCCGTGCTCAGTTTGCCGCTTATCATGACGGGCGCGGTACGCAAATCGGCCTGTGTATTGCTGCGGCGAAAATCAATAATCAGGTGGCGACCTTGAAATATATTGCAAAGTCCCGCAAGGAGTCGCAACCTGAGGTGTATCAGATCCTCCACGAAGCAGCGATTGAGGCATTAGGCTACGCCGACCGCCTAAGTACTCTTGCCGATCAGAACCTTGATGATGTGTGTAATTCGCTTATGGCCTTTGAGGCAAATGCAGCTTCACAATACTGGGGTGCATTGCGGGCAGTTGTGCCGGAAGATTACAGTTGGACAAAACGGATCGGGCGTGGCGCAATCGATCCGGTCAATAGTTTGTTGAATTACGGCTATGCGATGCTGCGCGGGCGAGTTGAACAGGCGATCACGAACGCTGGAATGGACTCTTACGCCGGGTTTATCCATGCGGATCGTCCCGGTAAACATTCCCTGACCTTCGACATGATGGAAGAATTTCGGAGTGTGGCGGTAGATAGGCTAGTCGTCGGCCTTGTGAATCGTAAGTATTTGGTGCCAATAACGGATCACGGTCAACTGGAAGATGGCGTAAAGAAAGATTATTCCAACAAAGTAACCGAGCATTTGAAGGCAACCGTGCGCTATGAAGGTGCTCGCTTTACCATCGAATACATTATTCAGAATCAAGCACGCCGCCTTGCTGCCTATTTACGTAGTGACGCCGTAGCCTATCAGCCCTATAAGGCAGAATGGTAGGCAAATGAATGGGGCCAACGCACGTTCTGCTCGTTTACGATATTGAAGAAGATCGTCGCCGCACTAAAATCGCTGATGCGTGTCTGGATTACGGGCTAGACCGAATTCAATTCAGTGCCTTTGCAGGTGTTCTCAGCCGTACACACCGAGAAGAGTTAATGTTAAAGATCAGCCACCTGCTGGATGAAACACCCGGCAAGATTCACCTGTATGTAATTGACGACAACGCATGGACACACCGCCTGATTATCGAAACTGATAGCGACGCGGAGGTATATGATAGACAGCCTGTTTCCGCCGATTGAAGACACCGATTCGGAATCCGAATGGAATGACCCAACCCAAGATGACCTAACGATCACGCTGATTAAGCAATACACCTACTGCCCACGTGTCGTGTACTACGAGACCTGCACACCCGATGTTCGTCCACGCACTTATAAAATGGATGCAGGAACGATGGCCCATGAGCGCGAACGTCAACGTGCCGCACGTCGCACACTTTCGGCGTATCAAGTGCCCGAAGGGGGCTCCATTTCGATGTTCGAGTCCGTTCGGAAACATATGGTTTAGTGGGTATAATTGATGAAGTTGTCGTCACCCCCTATCAGGTAATCGTAGTGGATTACAAAATGGCAAGCTGGGCAGGTGAAAATCACCAAATGCAATTGGCAGCCTATGCAATACTCGCTTCCGAAGCCTTTTCTCTACCAGTTCATGATGGTTATATCTACCTTCTGAACACGAAACGCTTTGAAAAGATGCCAATAGATGAGGCGTTCCGCAACTCGGTGCTTGAAACAGTTTCACTTATAGACCAGATTAGATTTCAGGAATACATGCCACCTCCGACCCATCAGCGAAATAAGTGCGCTACGTGCGAGTTTAGACGGTTTTGTAATGATGTCTAACCAATGTCGCAACTCGGCGGTGGTTTTTAACGATTGTCGAGTTGCGAAAATATTGTGCAAAGGCTACAGTAAATAGCACATTCGGATAAATTATGCATATAAGCAACACGCTAAAATTCAACAAAAAGTATATTACAGGTCATCTGAATCAGGTGATCTGCGCAAAATGGTGGGCGGTTCAAATCAATATCGACCCGAAGAGGGTACTGAAACACGCGACGTGGGCGGGGCAACGTTCGTGGACTTCGAGGTTCAAATCAATATCGACCCGAAGAGGGTACTGAAACTTGTTAGGGTATTGCTTGAGGCTAGTAGACTAACGCACGGGAAGTGATGGATAAAGACGGGACAATTTTGTACG
>JBDTVG010000174.1:0-22315 GCA_040007395.1 Chloroflexota bacterium | reverse complement strand
AACTTTGTGAGAGCGAACACTATAGGTCATGAGGAGTTATTATTGGCGATTGAAGGATGGGTTCGGCAGCATTTTGCGCTGGAAACACAAAGCGACAAATAGCAAGCCTGTAATGCGCATCCCTACAACTCATCCTCACGGAGTGTATTGCAAGACCCATCAATGCTGGGAATTATCTCTCTACGAGCTGCCGATTGCCCCGCCGTAATGCCTTATGCAAGCTAGTCGGAAACTTCATCAGTTATTATTATGGGCCTTCAAAAAGCCGGTTTCTTCAGCCAGTAGCCAGCGGCGATGTTTATCCAGCAATGGTTCGCCAATCGCCCGTTCATAGAGATCGGGGCGGTGAACGATAGCCTCCCGCAGCCACCGTTCGCCAGCACCCAAATCGCCCAACGCCGTATAAGCGATACTCATACGATAGCTGGTCAGCGGCAACCGCGAAGGATCTACCAGACTTAACACACGATCAATCGTGATGGCTTCGTCATATTCTTCGCGCAGCAGGTGCAGTGCCGCAAGGTTGTTCCACGCTTGGCTGAGTTCCTGCACGGCGATTTCAGAGGCATTCTGGGCAGCCTTTAGCGCATTGTCGAGATCGCCTTTGCGCTCAAATGCACCGGAAAGCAGTAGCAGTGCATCATAGTAGGTAGGCCAAATGTCAATAGCACGCTGGCAATGTGTGATCGTCAGATCCCATTCGCCAGCATCCATATGATCGAGAGCAAATGACCACTGCTCTGAGGGGTTCGATGTCCATTGTTTATGACGATTTTTGGTTGAATGAATATTGTGATCTTCCATCGCTTGCCCCTCTGCTGAGTCTAATTGCCCTATTGTTTCTCAAGTTCAAGAAAGCTTGACCTTAGTACTTTAGGTCTATCCTAATGTATTACGATAAATTGTAGTGTTATCGCCCAATAGAGCAAATATCGAGAGAATTAACAGATTATCGTTTACTCAGCTAACGTTACAACATCGACGGTAAATGGTGGTCTGGCACGTAACGGCGAAGGGATAAATCCTAATATGGGCGGCGTAATGCCCAGCAGATCGGAGTTGACGACATAAACCTTCTTGTCGCGATATATCAACGCGGTTGGGGCGCGGAAACCATCCGCCAGCGCTGTCACGCCGCCATTCGCTTCCAACCGCTTTAATTCGCCGTTGTCGCGATCCCAGTCGGTGAATAGCACACGCCCTTGATTATCAAGCGCTAGCGCCTGAATCTCCAAACCAGATTTCTGTTCAAGTAGCTGCGAAATACCTGCTTTCCCGTCCACATCAATAGCAACGCGGTAAATGCTGCCCGTCCCTGCATCCCCAATGACAAGTGCTTGGCGTGCTGCATCATATACGATGCCTGTAGGTTGACCATTGACGTTATTAACCGCTGGGGCAATCCACCATACACGACTGACTCCACCCGGCTCAAAGCGCCAGATCTCGGCGGTGGAGGGGTTGGTGACAAACAAGGCACCGCTGTTATCAAAGGCAAGTTGAGCGAAAAGCGGTAAATCCTTGTTATTTGGCGTAACCCCAAAGTTCGAAATTGTGCCATCTGGGGTAATGCGCTTGAGACTGCCAATAGCTTGACCGGGATTCGACGATGTATAGTCGATAACATAGACGGCCTTGTCCAAGCCGACAGCTAACGCTCCGCCTGCGGTGATGCCGCTTTTCTCGGCAATCCAAGGGGCGGGTTGTCCCTGTGCATCAACTTTCAGTATCGCCCCAGTGCCAAATAACGAGAGATAGGTTGTACCATCCGCAGCAGAAGCCAATCCCAGAGGAAAGCTGTTTTCAGCCTGTATAGTCACAAAAGCAGCAGCGTTAACGCCTACGATAAACGCTTTGGCTTCATGACGGGGCGCACGAAACCCATTGTAAACCAGAAAACCAGTCAGTCCCACGATAAAGAGCACGAGTATGAGCATGACCCCAAAGAACAGCGCAAGCCGCGACACAGGCGGTTGCTGACGTTCTGCATCAACCACTGATGATTTCAACGACGACTCCTTTAGACAAGGCTTTATCTACCGCAAAGGTAGATGAGAGATGATCACTCAAGTCATGGCATACCGACTCAGACAAATGAGCTAGGCTCAACAAAACAGAGGAGTTCGGGGTGTTCAATTTATGACTTGATTACAATCGTGATAGCGATTAATCTCTGCGTTCTATTTATCTCTAATTATAACACGTCCTAACTTTCCTTATCAGATGGCTTATAAAGTGCTCATAGGGCGGTTGCACAATATCGCGTCACATTCTAAGATTAGGGCGTGGCATGATATTAGCCTTCTCTCAGAACGGAGTAGTATAAATGGCGAAAGCTGGCGAGGTTATCGAGAATCCGGTCAGCGGGGAGCGTATTGTGTTCCGTCAGGTTGCTGAGGATAACAATGGCGCGTTCGTGGAATTCGATCAGTATCTTGCCAAAGGCGGTGGCTATACTGCCGAACATATCCATCTTGTCACTGAGGAGCGTTACGAGGTTATCTCTGGAATTGCGACCTACAGTATCGAGAGCGTGGCAAAAACTGCCAAAGTGGGCGAGGTAGTGGACATCAAGCCCGGTACAATCCATGTCAATCCTTGGAATAACAACACTGAGGAACTTCACCTGCTGCGTACCGATACACCCGAAGGCGGTCTGGAGATCTTCTACGAGACACAGTATGGGCTGGCTCGCGATGGCAAAGCGCTCAAGAGTGGCGACATGAACCTGCTGCAAACCATTGTCATAGGCAACGCGATCAAAAGCGAAACCTATTTTTACCCAAAGACCCTTCCAATTTTCCTTCAAAAGTTATTGGTTCCAGTGCTAGCCTTCATCGGGCGATTACTGGGCTACAAGCCTCGCTACCCAGAATACAGCGGTTAACGCCGTCGAAAGGTAAGGGGGAATATGTCGCAAAATGCACTGACGGTTACTTTGAAAGTCAAAGCAGGACAAGGAGATACGCTTCGAGCACTGCTGTGCGAGATCGGCAGCGATATTCGCGGCAACCAGTACATTCGCTTTGCCGACCTGCACACAATTCACTTTTCGCGCTTCGTGATGCTCGACAATTACACACGAGTCCTGTTCACCACAACCCATGATGGTCCAGTAGATGAACATTTGCAGGAATTTATCGACAAAGCGCCTCTCGCTGTAGAAACGATCTTCGGGAAATGTGAAGGATTCCCTGTCACAACAGGCGCGGATTTTGCCAGAGATTTCAAGCAATGGATTGGGGATAACTCGACCCCTGCCAATGTATTTTTTAAAGCCTACCCCGGTCAGAGCGTCAACGCTGTGTATGACACGATTGACTTGCGTGAGAAAATCGAAGCTTTATTGAATACACCACAGGCGGAGCCATTGGTAGCGCTAATCGCCCAATATCCGATTATACCGCCCAAGCCCAACCCGATCCTTACCGCAGTTTCCGGCGTTGTCGGCACAGTTTTGGGCAAGATTGTCCCGCTGATCCTGTCTTTTATCGGGCCGAAGATTTCTCAAGAGCGCACGACAGAAGCCTCGGAAAAAGTCCATGCGTTAGATAACGATAGTCTCTATAGTCTCACCGAACGCGAGTCGATTGTCCAGAACGAACTGACGATTATCTCGAAAATCCGTCCTGAACTGCTGCCGAACCTGAAGAATGTCCTGCGTTTGCTGGAATTCGGCTGCGAGTTACCCGGCGGTGATGGCACGCTGTCGGGGGTTTCAACAATCCATTTTGCTCGCTGGGTGATCATTGATGGGGGCACGAATCTGCTCTTTGAAAGCAACTACGATGGAATCTGGGAATCCTACATTGGCGAGTTCATTGATCGAGCTTACACCGGCTTGGATGCCATCTGGGGTTGCTGTGAAAAATATCCAGTACGCGGCGCGAGAGACGCACAGGCTTTCAAGCAAAGCATCATCGATCATCAGATTCGCGCCGAGGTTTTTTACAGTGCCTATCCGCATAACTCGGTCAAGAACATCTTAAACGATCTTGCCATTGGGCAGATGATCCGTAAGGTACTCAATACTCAAGCAGGCGAGGAATTTTTCCGTCGGTTGTAGTTCGGGTCAAACCGAGAAAGGGATTGGAAGACCAAACCGATGACAACCAAATTGGACAATGCCGACATTCAGGGGATTGTGCTGAGTGGTTATGCCCATCTCAACGAGGCGACCTATCTGTTCCTCAAAGTTGATAGTGGCGAGAAGGGTCGCCAATGGCTCAAGCAGATCAGCGCCGATATTTCCAGTGCTGCCCCATGGCTCAGAGGCATAGACAACAGAGCCATCAAGCCATCAACACAGGTGAATATCGCGTTTACCCATGCCGGACTGGAAGCGCTTGGCTTGCCGAAAGACTCGCTGGACTCGTTTCTGGAAGAATTTTGCGAGGGGCCACTCGGCGAGGAACGCTCGAAGTTGATGGGCGACGTGGACGAAAGTGCCCCAGAAAATTGGGAATTGGGTGGTCCCAACACGCAACCAATTCACATTATGCTCATGTTGTTTGCCGCCACCGATGAGTCGTTGGAAGCGCTGCAAGAACACTATGAAGTTACCCTGCGCGAGATCGGCGGAATCACCATTGTGCATGATCAGGCTGCCTCGCGGCTCGATGACTCCAAAGAGCATTTTGGCTTTCGCGACGGAGTCTCGCAGCCAGCGATTGAGGGAGCCTTAAACCCGCCAACACCCGGTCAGGATGTGATCAAAGCTGGCGAGTTTGTCTTGGGCTACCGCAACGAATACGACCTGATCCCGCCTATGCCCAAGCCGGATGTTCTCGGCAAAAATGGGACGTATTTGGTCTATCGTAAGCTAGCTCAGAATGTGGGGACGTTTAGGCAATTTCTGAACGAAGCTGCCAATGGCGACCCGCAGCTAGTTGAATTGATCGGTGCGAAGTTAATGGGGCGCTGGAAAAGCGGCGCACCACTGGCTTTGACTCCAGATGGAGACGATCCCCAGTTGGGACAGGACAATCAACGTAACAATAACTTTCGTTTTGCCGAAACAGATCCCTATGGCTACCGCACCCCTATTGGTTCGCACGTTCGGCGTTCTAACCCTCGCGATGGGATCGAACATGATCCAACTGCTTCTGTGCAAACGGCAGGTCGGCACCGCATTCTTCGACGTGGCAGACCATATGGCCCGCCTTTCAACGAACAGACTGCCAATGAAGCTCGCGGTACATTGTTCGTGGCGATCAACGCTGACATCAAGCGACAGTTTGAGTTTGTCCAGCAACGGTGGGTTAATGACGCGAAGTTTGCCGGACTGTACAGCGATCCCGATCCGATGGCAGGGGATCATAGCAATGGCAACAGCACGATGACGATTCAGCATTGGCCTATACGCAAGGAAATTCGGGGGGTTCCCCGTTTTGTCACCGTAAAAGCCTCCGTATACTTTTTCGTACCTAGCCTTACCGCACTAGCCTTTATTGCTAATGGAGGCTAGGTTTATCGCGCCTTGCGAACCCGCTCAAAGTCATAAGTGGCACTGAGCCGTGCAAAGATGTCCTGAGCATGGTTGAGATGTTCGATGCGGTCTGGATCGTTTTTGTCGAGGTGGCGGGCGATCTCGTAATGGGCTAACCCTTGTTCGTAGGGCATGTGCAAGCGTTCTGCCTCGGCAAGCCCCTGATGCCATGCCTTAAAAGCTTGTTCCGGTTGCTGACACAACCATGCGTGCCGCCCAAGCGCCAGTCGTGCGCGTGGACGGGCAATCGGAAAAATCCGGGCGCACAGATCTAGCATTTGACAGGCTCGCTGCGCCTCGTGAGTGTACTTAGTACTGGTCTCGCACGCACCCAGATACACTTCAGCGATGCTGACCGCGCCTTCCACGACAACTATCGAACCGGGTCGGCTTGAGCCGATGAGAGTCCGCGTTGCTTCAGCCGCTTCGATAGCTCCCGGTATATTGCCAGTTCGCAACCGCGCTTGTGCCAACCAGCCATTGATATAAATTTGCCCGATACGATCCTCGTCCTGACACAGCGGAATACCGACTTCCAACAACGCTAGCGCTTCATCGGTACGACCCCATGGCAGCAGCAGCGCCGCTTGATTCAAGTCGCCATAGGCCAGCCGATAGCCACGCAAGCGCCGTACAATGGCGAAGGAATCGATCCATAGCTGCGAGGCGTAGGCGAATTCGCCCTGATAGTAAGCCATCCAGCCCCGGAAGGCGATAGTCTCCATCAAGCGCACGCCGTCGCCCAGACTCTTGGAGATCGCGATTCCTTCGCCAAAGCTGGCCCGCGCCTTGTCCCAGTCACCATTACCTAAATGATAAACTCCCAACGCTTGCGAGATAAACGCCACTGCCCGCCGATCTGCGCTGCGCGTGGCTATTTCCAACGCCCGCTGGCTGTAGCCATGTGCCACTGCCGACTGTTCGATCACGGATGCCGCCAGACATACCAACGAATACAAACGACCTAATTGCGCCGAGGCCCCGACAGATTCCGCGAGATTTAGCCCCAACATGATACTGTGAATGGCTTGAACCGCCTCGTTGGCGATATAGTGCATCTGGGCGACCCGTTCATAAGCGCTCACCGCTTCCAGCACAGCGGCTCGATTGTCTACAGATCGATCCACAAAGCGCGTAGGCCATGCCCGGTGCAACGCCTGAATACCGACTTGCTTCACAAGGTTTGTGATGCTTGACAGGTTGTTCGAGGGCAGCGGTTGCTCAAGTAAAGTCAGGGATCGGTGCAAATGAGCCTGACTCTGTGGTAGCTGGAACAGTGCGTAGTAAGCTTCGCCAAGCTGACGTTCAAGCGCCGCTTGCTGCAAACGATAGGCTGTATCACTCGTTGGCGACTTCGCATTCAGAGTGATCGCCCGTTCAAAGAAAGTCACGGCCTGTTCATATGCGCCCGTGACAATGGCTTGTTCGCCGGCTAACCTTGAATAGTAGGCTTCCTTATCATCATCCTCAGCAGCGGCCCAATGGCCTGCCAGCACAACGCTCATTTCGGCTGTGCTACCGTATAGGTCTTCCAACGTTTCGGCAATACGTCGATGCAATAGCCGTTTCTGAGTAGTATTATCTTTGAATTCGACAAGGACACCTTCGCGTAGCTTGTCGTGGGCAAAGCGCCACTGCCCCGCCTCGACATCGATTACGGCAGCATCGGCACAGGCGGTGAGCCAAACCTGCAAATCGGTATTGGGGTCTATCGCCTGCAACAGTTTGAGATCAAGCTGTCGTCCAGCAATCGCCGCGATCTGTAATAGTGAGTGATCCTCAGATGATACACGCGCCAACCGCCGCTGCACCACTTCCTGAATACCCCCTTCAAATATCCTCCCCGGCAGCGTGACATTGATGAAGTCACCAAGTTGCCCCGCTTTGGTTGCCAGCACCCGCACGACCTCTATCAAAAAGAAAACGTTGCCTTCTGTTTCTCGCTGAAGGTATTCAACAATTTTAGTCTCTCGCCCGTCTATGCCAAGCATCGCCTCGCTCAATTCCGCGATCTTGTCAGGGGGTAGTCGCTTCAACTCAAGGACAGTCAGCGCCGATAGTTCGGCAGGCAGGGCAATCTTTTCATCATCACGGGCGCTAGCAACGATAAGCAGCGGCAGATCCTTTGCCAAACGCGAAAGTCGAGCTAGCAGTACCAGATTTTCGTGTGTGGCCCAGTGAATATCTTCGAGTAGCACGACAATTGGCTGATTCTGTCGCTGGCTCTGCCGCTGAAAGATATCTTCAATCAGCGTCAACAAACGATCCTGCGTCCCTTGCAGATCGAGATCGGGTGCGTCCGCGACCTCATAGCCAAGCAGTGTCCCAATATCTGGCACGAGCGCCTTGAGGATGCCCGCTTCAAGTTCGTTTAGATCGGTTTGCAGGCTCAACCAGCGCAGTCCTTCGCGCCATAACTGATAGGGTGTGGCACGTTCAGCCAATGTTTGCCCGCGCAAAACCAAAGCGCCGTCTACTAGCGCCAGAGATCTCACTTCGTCTATCAACCGCGATTTGCCGACTCCACTCTCACCCTTGATCAGCCATGCGCTGCCCTCACCTTCCAACGCCAGTGCTAGTGCCTTAGTAAGAATTGTTAGTTCTGCATCACGCCCAACTAAGCGGGCCGACTGCAAAAAGCTCTCGCGAGTGGCAACTGTCTCATAGGGAAGATGCTGGTTCGTGGCGGTGTTATACGCTTCAATGATCTCGTTTGCATCCGAAAATCGATGGGTGGGGTTCTTGGCAAGCAATCGGTCAAGCACAGCAGCGACACGCGAATCAATGCCATCCGCGTGGGTATCAGGCACCACCGTTGTAATCTGGTGGATCAGCATTTCTGGGTCAGATTCCATAAATGGGTAGCGGCCCGTGAGCAGCTCAAAAGCGATTACGCCGACGGCATATAGGTCAGAGGCTTCACTGGCAGGTTGCCCACTCAGGAGTTCTGGGGCCATATAGGCCAGTGTTCCAGTGGGTGCAGAATCGGCTTGTTCGCGAGCTACCGACAAGCCAAAGTCGAGAACCTTGACCTGTCCATTGATAACCAGCACATTACCGGGCTTTAGATCGCGGTGTAATATGCCGCGACGGTGCAGGAAAGCCAATGCCTGAATGATCTGCACCAGCAAGCCAACCTGTATGTCTCTGGGTTGACCACGCCCTGTATCGAGGATTGTTTGCGACCCTTCTAGCAGATCCATTGTGTAGTATGGTTGGCGCTGTTCATCGAAGCCATAATCTAGGACACTGATAATGTTCGGATGACGCAGGCTCGCAAGCATTCTGAACTCGCGAGCCAATGACACACGAAAATCAGTGGCATCCTCGGTACGGGATGCTATCAAGGTATGCTGCTCGGTACGATCTTTAACCTGTTTGAGCGCAACCGCTTGCCCGGTCAGGCGATCCAGAGCATGGTACACCATCCCCATCGCGCCTTCACCAATGAGTTCTTGCAAAATGTACCGACTGTTAATTGTCGTCATCAGCGTGTTAACGATCATTGCGCCTTCTGCCGATTTGATTTGAGCAATGCCCAAAGCCCTGATAGGGTTCTATCAACACCAAATGGTAACGCTAATTATAGACAGTTACTAACCGAGTGTCAGAAGCCGTTTGAAAAAGAGTTGCAGCAATTCAAGAATTGGTCGGGTGTGAGCAAAGGTTGACAGTGAAGTAGTAGACAAAAAGCCTCAAGGGTGGTAAAGGTCGTTTTGCGAAGAACAGACCAACCCCCAAGAGGCAAAAATGGAGTTTATCACCAGATTGAAAAGGGCGTTAATGGCGTGCATCGGCGAAGCAGTCAAGGCAGGGGAGGTAGAGGCCGAAAGTTTGTCAGAGATGGAAGTCGGGGTTCAGCAGATGGTGTATGAGGTAGGGCATGAGGTGCTACGGCAATGGCTGGAAGGGCAAGAAAGCAACTATCCGGCTGACCAGGTGCCGTGCGCGTGTGGATCTCAGGCACAGTACGTGAGGCGGCGCGAGGGAGTGAGCCTGACCTTGCTGGGTCGAGTAGCGTACCGACGGACATATTATGTGTGCAAGCAGTGTCATACGGGGTACTTACTGCCCATTGGATAAGCGCTTAGGCATAGCGCCGGGTCAGATGAGTGCCGAAGTGGTCAAAGTGGCGGCCTTGCTGGGGGTAGAAGATGCGTATGGAACGAGTCAGGAAACGTTGTTGCAGACGACCTTGTTGGAATTGAGTCCGAATAGTATCCGCCAAGCGTGCCACCAGATTGGCGAACAGGTCGAAGCCCGCGAAGCGCAAGCCCTGACCAGCAGCCACGACCTTACCGAGCAATTAGCCCAACGGCGGGAGTGCACGCCCCCAGACGGGTGTACGGTCGATGGATGGCTATCTGATACGCTTTGAGGACGGTTGGCATGAAATGAAGGCGGGTGTCTTTTGGACGACCAACGCGCAAGGTCATGCTCAGTCGATTGAATATTACACGGATACGGCCCTGCCGAGACCTTTAGTGATTTGGTGTGGGCACGCGCCTTTGCCCATACCACCAATAGCTTGAATTAGTATTATGGGGTTATTCGATTGTGCCCATTGATTTAGAATCTCTAATTCTTCTTTACGCAAAAAAAACCTTTTAACTGCGGGTATTGAGTGAAAAATCGCTGGTTCCAGTTCCAGATCGCTTTCTTTAACAATCTGACCTTTTCTCCGATTAGCCTTTTCTTCGCGTCTAAATTTCCAGTCTAATAAATTGGTCGCTGTATAGGTATTGAGTTGTTTATCGACTAAATTATGGTGAGTTGGGCATAACAAAATAAGATTCTCGTGGAGATTTCGACTCCGTTCTAGCATTTCGGGGTTTGCACGGGGACCATGGTTCCCATAGGCAAAAATATACGCCATTTCACACTGAATGGCAGCATCATCACAATCGGTACTAGATTCAATACATTGCTCATTACAGCGAGGGAATGCACATTGATTCCCCGATAATCCCCAGACCAATTTTATTGTGCGGTCATCATACTTTCTAGGCATAGTAGGTCTTTTCTGTGTTTGTGCGAAACTTTTTGGCAAATGCATCTATTCTGTTAGCCGAATGTCCCATGCCAACAGCAGGTCGCTGCGCCGAGTGCCATGCAATTTGTTTCCGCAAGCGCCACTTTGGCTCCCAACAAATAGAAAATGGATTCCTCAAGATAGCCCGTCATAATATGGCAAATCGGCGTGCTGGCAATGTATCCATAACAATGTTGCGCCGCGTCATCGAGCAGGTCAAATTCGCCGCTATCGCGCCATTTGAGGCTGACGTTCATACCTGTCTCATGGTTGAAGCCAGCTAAGGACTCGCGAATGCGATTGTTCTGTCTGTCGCCGGAAGAAAGCGTCCGTTGAATGAACGGGATATTGGCACTGCGGGGAATCATCGACGCACAGCGGATAAACGCTTCGTGTCCGTAGTCCACCGCCTTGTCATCATCGATGATCTCTTGCAACGCTTGCATAAAAACTGCGCTATGTGCCACGGTCAGCATTACGCGCCGACTCGCCACATTGAGCACATCAAGGGGGATCGCCGCCTCAGTCAGGATCTCTTTGAGTTCTGTTTCATATAAATAGCGCTGTACCGCTTCCACCTGAAGCCGAAACAAGGCAGTCGGATAGACCGCCGGAACCGCCGGGTAATTTTTGGGCAACGCATTGGGCCGGATCGGAATGGTCGTAGACATCCTGCCTCACTGAAACAACCCGTAAGATCTATTAATGTTACCTAGTCTAGCTTGAGGGCTAATTGTACTCTACGATCTAGACAATTGACTACCGTGCAAACACATACTATCAAAAAGGCTGCCATAACTCAAGCAACGGGAACGAGTAACCCTGCCTGCCTGTGCGCCCAAGCTAAGGTGGTTTGGACAAACAACTTTGCGACTGGAGAGGCCATTGCGCGTGCCTTGATGCCGAGTCCAATTTCTATGTGCTGAGGTGGATCAAGTGGGAGTGCCACAATGCCATCTAGCTTTGCAGGGAGCATCATGCGTGGCAAGAGGGTGATCCCCAGTCCTTCACGAACCATCGCTAGGATTGTGGCACTATCGCTCGCTTGATAGCGCATAGACGCTTTGATCCTGCTCGGTTCCATGCCAGTCATGCCCATGAGTCGAAAGGAGCATTCGTTTTTGGGCATGATAAAGTTTTCCTGATTCAGATCATCTAGGGTAATTGCCCGTTGGGCGTGCAAATGATGTCCAGCGGCAAGCACCACTTGTAACTCATCCGTCGTAATTAGCGTACTATCGATACCCGTAGCAGGCAGCGGCACGAACCCGACATCAATGATGCTGCTAGCAATCCACTCCTCAACTTCATTCATCGTTCCTTCAAAGAGGACTAGTTCTACGTCAGGATACTGCTGTTGGAAACAGGTCATTACACTGGCGAGCAAGCCCGGACTGAGGCAAAACGTGTTGCCCAATCGGAGTTTCCCCATTGTCCGACCTTGTGCAGCTTTTGCTTCTTGCTCAATCGCCTCGACTTGCGCCAGCAATGCGCGAACGTGTGGAATAATCACTTGTCCAACATTCGTAAGGGCAACTACACCCTTGCGATTACGCTCCAAGAGGGTTACGCCAAGTTCACTTTCGAGGGCAGTCAGCGCATGACTCACCGCCGATTGGGTCAGGTTTATGGCATTGGCGACCTCCGTAAAACTGCCCATCTCTGCCAGTGCCACAAACGCTTGGAATTGTGAAAAGTTCATATGAAGTTCCTTCATAAGATTATGAGCATTATGATTTGTATTCATTATATTGATGGCTTATAGTTTTTACAAGTGATGGCATTGGGTAGCACATTATGCCTGATCTATAAGATGGTTGAGGGATTAGGGGAGGTCTTATGACCGCTGTAAAAAAGACTGTGTTAGTCTTAGGGGCAACTGGTCGGCAGGGCGGTGCAACAGTTCGCCATCTGCTGGCACAAGGCTGGGGTGTCCGGGCGTTCACCCGTGATACTAACCAAGCTGCCGTCCAAGCGTTGCAGCAGGCAGGCGCAGAAGTCGTCCAAGGCGATAACGAAGATCGCGCCTCATTGGAAACGGCTATGCAAGGTGTCTACGGTGTATTTAGCATTCAGGCTTATCGCGGCAATGAGGTGCAGCAGGGCAAGAATATTGCCGATACAGCCAAGGCGGCTGGCATCCAACACTTTATCTATACCTCAGTTCAAAACGCAGAGGATCTCGCCCGTGTCGGCGGCGAAGCGAATAAGTGGGAGATTGAGCAGTATATTTGGGCACTTGGCTTACCCGCAACGATTTTGCGTCCGGCTTTTTTCATGGAAACCCTCATCACACCGCGCACCGACGTACCAAGCGATACATCGCCTGACCCTTCTCTATCGCTATCCAGCCAGATGTGAAGATGGGGCTTATCGCGGTAGATAACATTGGCGCATTCGCCACCCTTGCCTTCGAACACCCTGCTGAGTATATCGGGAAGACTATCGAGATTGCGGGCGATGCACTGACACCACTACAGATAGCCGCTGCCCTTAGCCGCGTGACCGGACGTACTATTCCTTACATCCAGATCCCAGTCGAAACCATTCGCCAGCAAAACATGGAGATTGCCCATGCGCTCGACTTTCTCAATGAGGTCGGCTATACGACGGATATTGCTGCACTGCGTCAACAGTATCCCAGCCTGATAGATTTAGACACTTGGCTCAAACAAGAAGACCAAGCAAAATTCGCGATCCACAAGTGAAGCACGCCTATGCAGCCGCTGTTGACTGTGAATAGGACTTGCAGCTTGACGTTATTTCCCGTAGTATCTGATCACTAGAAAATTTGTTCTTGTTTTTTATTCGTGGGCAAGTATACTTTGTTTACTTGCAAAGTGCAAGTTGTGTCTATCTATTGAGGGGAGATACCGTGCAAACGCATAGCAAACTGTCGGAAATACCGGGCTACAGCACGCGCTGGATAGGGTTGGTATTTATTAGTTTATGTGTTGTTGTGATTGCTATCGATAACACGGTTCTCAACGTGGCTATCCCCTCGCTTTCGCGGGCGTTGAACGCTAGTGCCAGTGATTTGCAGTGGATTTTGGATGCGTATGGGCTTGTCTTCGCTGCACTCCTGCTGACAACGGGGACACTCAGTGATCGCTTTGGGCGCAAGCGAATGCTCCAGATCGGCCTCATCCTATTTGCGATTGGCTCATCGGCAGCAGCGGCATCAAATTCAACCGCTACCCTGATAGCAAGCCGCGCTTTTCTGGGCATTGCCGCAGCGATGGTGCTGCCCTCAACGCTGTCGATCATTACGACTACGTTCGTTGGTGCGGAGCGCTTACAAGCCTTCTCGATCTGGGCTTCCATCTTTAGTCTGGGCTTTGCTGTTGGCCCAATCGTTGGTGGATTCCTGCTGGAACAAGGATCATGGCAGCTTGTGTTTCTCATCAATCTACCCGTGATTATCGTGGCGCTGATTGGCAGTACCCGTTATCTAGGGGAATCACGCGACCATCACCCATTGAAATTTGATTTTGTGGGGATCATCTTATCCGCCATCGGGCTATTCACGCTGGTATACGGCATTATCGAAGCAGGCGCGAATGGTTGGACTGCCCCCAGTGTGTTGGGTTCTCTGGCTATTTCAATCGTCGTCCTCAGCATATTTGCGTGGTGGGAAAACCGCAATCCGAACGCGATGCTGCCGCTTTCTGTCTTTAGAAATCGCTCGTTTACTGCTGCCAGTCTAGCGGTCACACTGACGGTTTTTGCGATAGGCGGTTCATTGTTCTTTGTCAGCCAGTACTATCAGACGGTGCTGGGTTATGATACGCTAAGGGCAGGTTTCGCCAATCTGCCGCAAGCGTTGGCTTTCTTCTTCGTGTCACAGCAAGCGGTACGAATCAGCAAGCGGTTCAGTGCCAAGCAAGCCATTACCTTCGGCATTGGGTTAGCGGCCTTGGGTATGTTGTCAATGGCGTTAACCTTCCATGTCGATACGCCATACCTCGTGACACTGTTCGGACAAATGCTGCTCACGATTGGTATGGCATCGGCGGTCAGCCCTGCCACGAACGTGATCATGAGTTCTGTGCCGCCAGAGAAGGCGGGTGTCGGCTCGGCAGTTAACGACACAACCCGTGAACTGGGCGGCGCATTAGGCATTGCCATTTTGGGATCAGTCATGTTTGCCATTTATCGGCAAGGCGTGGATCATATCGCTGCATTGTTCCCACAGTTGAATACCGAAGCGCTTCAAGCCATATCCAGCAGCATTCAGGGCGCTCATGCTGTTGCTGCCACAATGCCCGCCGACATGGCGCGAGTTGTCGTGAATACAGCCAATGCCGCGTTTGTCAGCGGGATTACACAAGCGATGTTTATCGGTGCGGTCATCAGTGGGCTAGGTGCGTTAATCGTCTTTTTCGCACTGCCCTCAGATGTCGCCACGCAAGAAGCACCAGATATGGATCTCGATAGACAAGCAGTCGGTTTCGCCGGGGACTAGCGATCACTGCTTGAAACCCTCCGACAAGTAAAATAACGTGGAAAAGATAATACTCGGAAGCCGCTTATGCTTCCGAGTATTGTTTGTTAACCTATTTGAAAATACGCACAAAATTCAAATACCCCTCTAATTCCACACGAATTGACTTTTTATCCCTTTTCTTCTCATAATAGGAGTCAATCCAAAATCAGTCTAATCGACTTTCGCTACGAGCATTTGGCTAAAATACTTGGAGGTGAAATAATGCTTGAAAATCTCGAAGTTGAGACTGCTGCGAGCAAAAATATTCCGTACACTACCACCGATGAAGCGCTGTTAGCCGCGTGGCGACGTTTTCTGGACTACGATGCAACTGCCAAACGGGAAAAGCGTATCCATACTGGCTTGCGTATAGACATTATTCTCTATGGCCTGATCAGCGCGATCCTTTTGACCGTCATCGCTTTCGAGTCCAAGATCCCCCTCCCATCGGGTTTTTACGAAGGGTTTCGCATATTGCTCATTGTTTTGCCTATCGCTGTTGCTGCTATGATGACCTTTGCAGCACAGTTTGCCCCTTCTCTAGCTTGGGTTGCCTATCGTGTTTCCGCAGAAATAATCCGGCGAGAAATTTACCTGTATCGCACCAAAGCCGACGCTTACGCTGCCTTAACGCCCGAAGCGGCGCAGGATATGCTTCTGAAAAATATCCAAAAGGCTGACGAGCAGATCGACACGGTGGTTGCTCCAGCACCATACCTGCATCAGATAATCCCAAATGTTGCCGAGGAAATTGTAAAATCTCGGATTACTGATAATGCAGAGTGGGATAAGGGCTTCGAGAAGTTAGATCCTGTTAACTATATTGAGTGGCGGGTCAAGCCGCAACGAAATTGGTATATCAAAAAGACGGGTGAGGATTACGCGGCGCAGCGCCTAGGGCGTATCTGTGTACTCATCTTTGCGGGTCTCAGTGCCTTCTTTGCCGCCATCCGGTTGGAACCCTTGATTATCTTCACGTCTGCTGCAAGCGTATCCATTGGTCTGTACACGCAACTGAAAATGCACGGGCGCATCTATGGACTGTACCATACCACCGCTAAGCAGTTAGATTTGGCTCTTAACAGTTGGGCTATCCTCACACCATCTGAACAGAAGGACGGCGACAAAATCAATCATTTTGTTACCCTTGTTGAAGAAACTTTCCAGAATGAGCGTGAAAAATGGAAGGATCAGGCCGCCGAGTCGCAAATGGCAGTAGAGCAGGCTTTGTTGAAAGAAACGAAACAATCAGATTTTCAGAGGAATATCTTCACGATTCCGACACCATCATTAACCGTAAAAGAAACAATGACATCGCCTCTTGGAACTTCGCTTACTACTGAGGTAAACGCGACCCCTGCAAACCCAGTGGAACGACCAGCAGCGGGTGATCAACCAACCGACTATAAAAATGGTAAACTGCCTGATGCCGATACTTCGCCCGTGTCAGAACCGAATGGCCGCGATCATAAATCTGTGGATAACTCCGTAGGCTGATGACCAATTCGGCAGGTAGGGCGGTGTATGGTATCTTCATGGCAAGTTGTACTGCCCTACCATGCGCATAAGGAGACTCGACTGTGAGAGCTGCGAAACTCTACGGGCCACGCGATATACGGATTGAAGAAATCCCAGAGACTGAACCCGGCCCCGGTGAATTGCTGCTGACGGTAACGGCTGTTGGCATTTGTGGCAGCGATCTCCACACCTATCTGCATTGGCAGATCGGCGGTTCGGCACCGGGCGGGCCAATGATCATGGGACATGAGGCCGCTGGCATCGTAAACGCAGTCGGCCTTGGAGTCACCGATTTTCAGGTTGGGCAGCGTGTAGCCATTGATCCTGCGATTCCGTGTCTTGTCTGCGAACGCTGTTTAGAAGGCGATCCAAACCTATGCGCCAATCTGAAATTCATGGGACTATGGCCTGATCAGGGTGCTTTGCGGGAACACATGACTCATCCGGCGCGGGCTTGTATTCCACTGCCTGACAGCGTTTCGGATGTTGGTGGCGCACTGCTTGAACCGCTTGGCGTAGCGCTCCATGCCATTAATCTGGCAAAGATCGCGATGGGCGACGACGTGTTGATCACAGGCTGCGGCGCAATTGGGCTGATGATGATCCAACTTGCCCGACTCGCTGGTGCCCGCCATATCTATGCCTCCGATAGATACGATTGGCGGTTGGCGCTGGCTGCTGCTTATGGCGCGGATACTATCCTGAAAGCCGATCAGGTGGATGTAGTCGCCGCCGTGATACGTGGCACTCAAGGGCGCGGTGTAGATGTCGCCATTGAATCAGCGTGGGCAGAGGAAACCTGTTCCCAATGCGTCGAAGCCTCCCGCAACGGTGGGCGAGTAATTATCGTCGGTATCCCGGTTGAAGAATATATTAAGCTGCGAGCTTCCCCGGCACGGCGTAAAGGGTTAACGATCAAGCTCTCGCGCCGCATGAAGCATAGTTACCCGCGTGCAATTGCCCTGACTACCGCTGCGAAGATCGCGCTTGATCCTCTCGCCTCCCATTGCTTTGGGTTGGCGCAGGCCGGAGAAGCATTTGAAACAGCGGCGACTTACGCCGATAGTGTCGTGCGGGCGATGGTACTGCCGAACAAAGCATAAGCGGAATTAGGTGCTGTTTTTGTGCCTGTTCAGATTTAGAGATCGTGCGCGAACTGCCGCATCAACCGTGCGATCTCTTGGACATGGCTATCGCGAATATGCTGGATCTCCGCCTCAAGATCCTTGACACGAGATTGATGCACCAGTAGTTCCTGACGCATGTGCAGCACTATCTCGACTCCTTCCAGATTGACACCCAAACTCGTCAAGCGGCGGATACGCCGTACTGTTTCTAGCGATTCTTCGTCCCACTCTTGAACGATCACCACTTGCTCATGCAACCACTCGGTTAGAATTTCAGGTGTAACCCCAGACTGTTCGGCAATCTGAGCGAGTAGATCTTGTACATCGTTAGTATTCATGATTAGCTACCTCTGTTCAGATCGTGTAGTTGCTCAAACAGCGCCCGTTCTTTGTCGCTCAAGTGGGTGGGTAAGCGTACTACCGCTTTCGCATAGAGATCACCATGTTCGGAAGGATTCTTGATGATGGGCATTCCGCGCCCACGCAGCCGAAACAAGCGATTATTTTGGGTTTCCGGCGGAATCGCCAACTGTACAATACCGTTGAGCGTCGTTACCTCGACTTTGCCGCCTAGCACAGCCATATACAGCGGTAGATCAAAGTCGATGTAAAGATCATCATCGCGGCGCTCGAAGCGTTCATCGGGCAGCACTTCGATAATGAGGTACAAGTCACCCGCTTCCGCGCCATTGCGACCCGGCCCACCCTGACCATTCAAGCGTACTCGTGATCCCGTCTTAACTCCCGGCGGAATCCTGACCTCGGTTTCGCGCCCCTCTCGCGACAGCAAACGACTTGTGCCACGATAGGCTTCTTCCAGCGTGATCTGCACAGCGGACTCGGCATCAGTGCCACGCCGGGGTTGTTGTCCAGTGCTTCCGCCAGATTGGGCTGATCCGCCTGATCTGCTTCCGAAAAGGTTCTCGAAAAAGTCGGAGTAGTCTCCGCTATCACCGAAAATATCCCCCATATTCTCGGTTGTGTAGGTATATTGCGCCTGCGTTCCACCACCGCTAGCGGCGTTCCCGCGGGCTGAGTCAAAACCACCCGAAGCCCCGGCTTGCTGCGCTTGTTGTGCCTGCTGCCAATCTTTGCCAAATTGGTCGTACTTGACACGCTTTTCTGGATCGCTGAGGACTTCATAGGCTTCATTGATCTCCTTGAACTTGGCCTCAGCATCCTTATTGTTAGGGTTAACATCGGGGTGATGTTTGCGGGCCAACTGACGAAAGGCTTTCTGGATCGCTTTTTGGTCAGCCGTGCGGTCTACCCCCAATGTTTGATAGTAATCTTTGTAGTCCATTCGTCTATTCTTCCCATACGTTTACAGCCATGTATACAGTACTGCCTACTATGATAAATGAGCGTAACTCGTAAATCAATAATCTGTGTAGAAATAATGGCTACCTATCATTGATGGATTTCCAATACTGTTTTAATACAATTTATACGCAAAATCTTTACAATTTTCATAGAAGGTTCGCGTATCGAAAAAGTCTATAAGAGGGGGTTAAAGCTCTATGAACCTCAACAATTTCACCAATAAGGCGCAGGAAGCAATTCTGGCTTCGCAGAGTATTGCTCAGGAATACAGCAATAACGAGATCGAGCCATCCCACTTGCTGTTAGCACTCATGCGGCAAAGCGATGGCATTGTGCCACAGGTTATCGCCAAGATCGGCACCCGTCCAGCAACTCTTACCGCCGAACTGGAACGACAAATTGGCAGTAGACCCAAAGTTTATGGTAGCAACACGCAGATCGGGTTGTCACGGGCGGTGTCGGACGTATTGACTCGTTCCGAGCGTGAAGCCAAGCAGATGAAAGATGAATATGTCAGCACCGAACATATTTTGCTGGCGTTGACCGAAGATAAGCAGTTGGGCGATATACTGCATCATACCGGAATCGACCACGATGCAGTCCTGAAAGCGCTCATGGTCATTCGTGGCGGGCAGCGTGTCAATACGCAAGACCCCGAAAGTACCTATCAATCGCTGGAAAAGTACGGGCGCGATTTGACCGCTGTTGCACGGCAAGGCAAACTCGATCCCGTGATCGGGCGCGACGAGGAGATCCGCCGAGTCGTGCAGGTACTTAGCCGCCGCACCAAGAATAACCCAGTGTTGATTGGTGAAGCCGGGGTCGGCAAAACGGCCATTGTCGAGGGTCTCAGCCAACGCATTGTCAATGGTGATGTTCCGGAAGGCTTGAAGAATAAACGGATTATCGCGCTCGATATGGGCGCACTCGTTGCCGGAGCCAAGTTTCGCGGCGAATTCGAGGAACGGCTCAAGGCGGTACTCAAGGAAGTTGCCGACTCTGAGGGCGAAATTGTCCTGTTTCTGGACGAACTGCATACCATTGTCGGGGCGGGTGCTGCCGAAGGCGCGATGGATGCAAGTAATATGCTCAAGCCGATGTTGGCGCGGGGCGAACTGCACTGCATCGGCGCGACGACACTCGACGAATACCGCAAATACATCGAAAAAGACGCGGCGCTCGAACGCCGTTTCCAGCCCGTATTCGTTGATGAGCCAACCGTCGAGGACACGATCAGCATTTTGCGCGGTCTCAAAGAGCGTTATGAAGTCCATCACGGCGTGCGGATTCAGGACAGCGCTGTGATCGCGGCGGCGGTGCTGTCACATCGCTACATTGCTGATCGCCAACTGCCCGACAAAGCCATTGACCTGATCGATGAAGCGGCTTCACGGCTGCGAATGGAGATCGATAGCAAGCCATCCGAAGTCGAAATAGTAGATCGACAGATCATGCAGCTTGAGATCGAACGTGAGGCTCTGCGTAAAGAACGTGATAAAGCCTCGCGGGAACGCTTGGACAAGCTCGAAAACGAACTCGCTAATTTGCGCGAAGAATCACGCGGGCTGCAAGCCCGTTGGCAAGCCGAGAAAGGCGCGATTGGCGCGATCCGTGAAGTGAAATCGAAATTGGACGAAGCGCGGATCAAGCTCGAACAAGCTGAACGACGCTCAGATCTGGAAGGGGCGGCGCGGCTGCGTTATGGCGAAGTGCCGCAGCTAGAACAGCGCTTGCAGCAGGAAGAGGCCAAACTGATCGAAATGCAGCAGGATCACGGTGCGATGCTCAAGGAAGAGGTCGATGCTGATGAAATCGCTAGAGTCGTCTCGAAGTGGACGGGCGTGCCTGTGACCAAACTGCTCGAAGGCGAAGTCGAGAAACTGCTGCACATGGAAGAGCGTCTGCATCAGCGCGTGATCGGTCAGGAAGAAGCGATCCATGCTGTCGCCAATGCAGTACGCCGTTCACGAGCCGGACTGCAAGATCCGCAACGCCCGATGGGATCGTTTCTGTTCCTCGGCCCGACAGGAGTTGGCAAGACCGAACTGGCGCGTGCGTTGGCTGAATTCCTATTTGATGATCAGGACGCGATGATCCGCATCGACATGAGCGAGTATCAGGAAAAGCACACGGTCAGCCGATTGGTCGGTGCGCCTCCCGGCTACGTAGGCTATGACGAGGGCGGGCAGCTTACCGAAGCAGTACGCCGCCGTCCCTATGCAGTGATATTGTTTGATGAGATCGAAAAGGCGCACACCGAAGTCTTTAACCTATTCTTACAAGTGCTGGATGAAGGCCGCCTGACTGACGGTCAAGGTCGCACGGTTGACTTCAAGAACACCGTGATCATCATGACCAGCAATGCCGCCAGCCACATCATCAAGGGCATGGCGGGACAAGCTCCCGCCAAAGTACGCGATATGGTGATGAGCGAACTCGACAACACCTTCCGACCCGAATTCCTGAACCGGATCGATGAGATTGTCCTGTTCCACAACCTCAATCAGGAACACCTGACGCAAATCGTGGACATTCAGTTGGAACGGCTGCGTCGCTTGCTAGCAGATCGCCATGTGAGGCTTGAACTGAGCGATGCCGCCAAGCAATATCTGGCGCTGCGTGGTTATGATCCGGTGTACGGCGCACGTCCGATCAAGCGTGCCATTCAGCGGGATCTGCAAGATCCGCTAGCTCGCGCTCTGCTAGATGGCACCGTCCGCGAAGGTCAGTCGGTCTATGTGGATGTTGCGCCTGATGGCGACGAACTAGTGTTTAGCTCGGAGTCTGTTGAAATTCAACAGTAACCGGAGGTAAAGGAAGAAAAAGGGCAGGTCGCGAGATCTGCCCTAGCCCCACCGCTTGATATAGTCGCGCATTATCTGAGCATCTGGATGGTCAGGATTTAGTTCCAGAGCTTTGCGGTAATCAGCCATCGCTCTTTGGTGATCTATCTTAGTATCGTGTGTATTGCCCCGACCTACGTAGAAATCGGCATCCTTTAAGTCAAGGTGAATAGCCTCAGTATAATCGGCAAGTGCATCATCCAGATTGCCTTTCTCATAATGCACCAAACCTCGGTTGTTATAGGCATTTGCATAGCGTGGATTGAGGCGAATAGCTTCGCTGTAATCAACAAGCGCACCATCCAGATCGCCAATACTATAACGAGCATAGCCTCGATTGTAGCGGGCATCGGCATCTTGCGGGTTTAATTGAATCGCCTCGGCGAAATCGGCTATAGCACCATCCAGATTTCCGAGTTCTTTGAGTGACAAGCCTCGATTGATACTAGTCACCCGACACCTACCAACCACAAGGATGAAAGTTAGGCAGAGCGCCAA
>JBDTVG010000173.1:0-9248 GCA_040007395.1 Chloroflexota bacterium | reverse complement strand
TGGTAAGCTCAATTTTCGGCTAGGATCCATGAACGTCAACTAGCAATCAGGGTAGCCATCTACCGATTTTGATATTTTTCCTCCAAAAGTGTAAAGCTGTGCGATTTCTCTATACAATATAGACAACATTGGTAAAGATTCATTCCTCGCACGGTGGAGAAAAGAAAAATAGTGGCTACTTCTTCAACTACTTACTCAAATAGTTATCGGTTGCCCGACAGTGCACCGATTGAACGTATCATATTGCATCATATCGCGATGCCGCTGGTTGAGGCGCTTGTAACCAGCTTTGGCGGGGATGCGTTCCGACCCGCTGTGCTAGTCGAACTTCATCTTGATGGCGTGGTCGGTTGGGGTGAGGTTGTCGCGGGCTGGTATCCCGGCTACAGCTATGAAACAATTGGCACTGCCACGCATGTTCTACGTGACTATTTGATCCCGGCAGTGATCGGTAAGACCAACCTTGATGCAGTCCATCAGTTTCGCGGACACCCAATGGCAAACATGGCGCTTGAGGCGGCTTATTGGTCGGCGGTAGCGCAGAGTCAGGGAGTCCCGTTTGGCAATTTACTGGGCGAAGGTCGTAAAGCTCGCGTCGAAGTTGGAGTCAGCATCGGTATCCAACCCGGTATCGACGCAACTCTTGCAGTGATCCAGAAACGGCTGGACGAAGGGTATCGCCGTGTCAAGCTCAAGATCAAGCCGGGCTGGGATATTGAGATGCTGCGAGCGGTGCGGCAGGCTTACCCCACTATAACACTGATGGCAGATGCCAACAGCGCCTACACGATGGACGATCTACCGCTGCTGCGCCAGATCGACGAGTTAAATCTGTTGATGATCGAACAGCCATTTGCTCACGACGATATTTATCAGCACAGCAAATTGCAACCACAACTGCATACGCCAATCTGCCTTGACGAGAGCATCCGTAATGTTGACGATGCGCGGCTTGCCATCGAAGTGGGCGCAGGCAAGATTATTAACTTGAAACCTGCACGAGTTGGTGGGATCACAGAATCGCTCAAGCTGCACGCCTATTGCTATGAAGCAGGGGTACCGCTGTGGATTGGCGGGATGCTTGAGACAGGCATAGGTCGCGCCGCGAATCTGGCTATTGCTTCGCTGCCCGGTGTGACGCTGCCCTCCGACATCAGCGCCACCAACCGCTACTATGATCCCGATATCACCAATGAAGTTTTTACGCTCAACCGCGAAGACTCGACCATTACCGTTCCAACAGACGTTGGGTTAGGGGTAAGCATTAATCCAGCCGAATTGGTACGCGCTGAGTTAGCGTTTACCGAAGTTGCTAAGAGTGAGTTTCTTGCCCCTGAGCGCAGCTAAAATTATTTCGAGGGAGAATTCATAATGAATATGCCTAACGGCAAAGAATCCAACAGTAATTCCAGTAGTAAATCCAGCAATAATGCCCTATCCGGGCTAACGATTGGCTTTATCGGCAGTGGAGTTATGGGCGAGGCCATGATCAGCGGTCTATTAAGCCAGCACACTGTCGAACCGCGCCAGATTATCGCTGCTGATGTGCTTGAGGATCGCGGGCGAGAACTAGAAAAGACCTATGGAATACGCTGGACGACGGATAACCGTGAAGTGGCGCGGCAGTCCGACTTGCTGGTGATGAGTATCAAGCCACAAGTTCTCGACAAAGTGCTGCCCGAACTCTGCGGTGTAGATAGCCGCGTGCCAAAAGTGATCCTGAGTATCATCGCGGGCGCACCGATCCAGCAACTAAGCGAAGGGCTAGACAATCCAAGCATTGTGCGGGCGATGCCGAATACACCCGCCCGTATCGGGCAGGGCATCACCGTCTGGACAGCGGCAAAAGAAGTGCCAGAGGCGCAGCGCGAGCAGGCACGGGCGGTGCTAGCTTCGCTTGGTCAGGAAATCTATATGGACGGCGAGAACTATCTCGACATGGCAACGGCGCTGAGTGGCACTGGCCCAGCTTACGTGTTTCTGTTCATGGAAGCCCTCATTGACGCGGGGGTTCATATGGGCTTTCCCCGCCGCATCGCGGAGCAATTGGTCATCCAAACGGTACGTGGGTCGGTGGAATATGCTGACGTGAGTAAGGAACATCCCGCTGCGTTACGCAATCAGGTGACAAGTCCCGGTGGTACGTCGGCAGAGGCAATCTATCATCTGGAAAAAGGCGGCTTACGAACTGTGCTAGCGCGGGCGGTCTGGGCGGCCTATCAGCGCAGCCTAGCGTTAGGGGCAGGGAAAAAGGTCAGTCATACACCTGTTCGCAACCCTGATGATCTGGAGCATGGGCGCTAAGTCGGGAAATCTGTTTTCCATAATGGCATAGAAAGCCTGATCAAAGCGCAGTAAAATCTCCACTTATTTAATCGTGTTTAATAGTCAGTTTTACTAAAGGAACAACATGAAATCAGCATTGCTTGTCTGGGGTGGATGGGACGGACACGAACCGCAACAAGGGGCAGCGCTCTACGCCACCCTTTTGCAAGAACGTGGCTATACAGTCGAAATATGCGATACATTGGACGCTTATCTTGACGCTGAAAAGCTGCGTTCGTTGGATCTAATTGTGCCAGTCTGGACAATGGGGACGCTCACAAACGAGCAGGAAAAAGGGCTGCTAGAAGCAGTCGAGAGTGGCGTTGGCATTGCGGGTTGGCATGGCACCATGGGCGACTCGTTTCGTGCCAGTACGAATTATCAGTTTATGGTCGGCGGTCAGTGGGTGGCGCATCCGGGCAATATCATCGACTATCATGTGAATATCACTAATCACGACGATCCAATTACGGCGGGTCTAAACGATTTTGCGATGCACTCGGAACAATATTATATGCACGTCGATCCATTGAATGAAGTCTTAGCGACGACGACTTTCAGTAGTCAACATCTCCCTTGGATTGCAGGCTGCGTTATGCCTGTTGTATGGAAAAAGCGTTGGGGTGCGGGGCGCGTGTTCTACTGTTCGCTGGGACATGTTGTCAAAGATTTTGACGTTCCTGAAGTGCGTGAAATTATTCTGCGCGGCATGTTATGGGCCAGCCGCTAGCCGAGGAGTTGAGTGGATGAAAAACGGTAAAATGAACGTCGGGGTGATCGGCTGCGGCAATATCAGTAGCATTTATCTCGAAGTTGGCAAAACTTTTGACATACTGAATATGGCAGCGTGCGCTGATCTCGACTTGAGTCGTGCCGAAGCCCAAGCCGCCAAATACGGTATTCCCAAAGCGTACAGCGTCGAAGAATTGTTGGCAGATCCAGAGATCGATCTTGTCCTGAACTTGACCGTTCCGAAGGCACACGCCGAAATCGCAATGGCTGCCATTAACGCGGGCAAATCGGTCTATAACGAAAAGCCACTCGCGGTTACTCGTGAAGATGGCAAAGCTATTCTTAACGCGGCGAAGGCTCGTGGTGTAAGGGTTGGCGGTGCGCCGGATACCTTTCTGGGTGGTGGGTTGCAAACCTGCCGAAAGGTGATCGACGATGGTGCGATCGGGCAACCAGTAGCGGCAACGGCCTTCTGGACTAGTCATGGTCACGAAAGTTGGCATCCCGACCCGGGATTTTACTATCAGGCCGGGGGTGGGCCGATGTTTGACATGGGGCCATATTATGTCACTGCACTTATTACACTGCTTGGCCCGGTGCGGCGTGTGACCGGATCGACTCAAATTTCGTCCCCGGAACGCACGATCACTAGTGAACCGAAACGTGGGCAGAAAATTGCTGTCGAAACCCCCACACACGTCACAGGCATTCTCGACTTTGTCAGTGGGCCAATAGCAACCATCATCACCAGTTTTGACGTATGGGCAGCCAATCTGCCAAGAATTGAAATCTATGGCACAGAAGGATCATTGAGCGTCCCCGATCCCAATATCTTTGATGGCCCAGTACGTTTGCGACGCGCCGGGGAACACCACTGGAGCGACGTTCCGCTGACACACGGTTATACACGCAACAGTCGCAGTATCGGCGTGGCGGATATGGCTTACGCACAGCGCAATGGAAAGCCCCATCGGGCGAGCGGCGAACTGGTTTATCATGTGCTGGACACAATGCAGGCCATCTATGATTCGTCACAACTGGGGCAGCATATCGAATTGACCAGCACATGCCAACGCCCTGAGCCACTCCCCGAAGGATCTACCGAAGCAGCATTGTGGTCATCCAATTAACGAGGCCAATTCAGTGACAACACCGCCTGTTTTCTTCACGACTCCGGCTGAGTTCCGTGTATGGCTTGAGCAGAATCACGCTAAAACCTCGGAATTGTTGGTCGGGTTTTATAAAAAAGATTCGGGCAAACCTAGCATCACTTGGCCTGAATCGGTGGATCAAGCGCTGTGTTTTGGCTGGATCGACGGCGTGCGGAAACGGATCGATGAGGTCAGCTACAGTATTCGCTTTACGCCGCGCAAACCGCGCAGCATTTGGAGTGCAGTCAACATCGCTCGTGTCGAGGAACTTACCCGTCTGGGGTTGATACAGCAGGCAGGGTTTAAAGCATTCGAGGCACGGGCAGAAGACAAATCGGCAATTTATGCCTATGAGCAAACCAACGCCACATTGGGCGATGTCTATGAGCAGCAGTTTCGTGCCAACCAAGCCGCGTGGGATTTCTTCCAGACTCAACCGGCGTGGTATCAAAAGACAGCGATTTGGCGGGTTATCAGTGCCAAGCGCGAAGAAACCCGACTCAAGCGACTGGCGACGCTGATCGAAGACTCGGCGCAAGGACGCACTATCGCGCAGTTGACCCGCACGCCGAAGTCGAAGTAAAGCACGATGGATGGGGCGATCCTGGGTGATCGCCCGCGATTTTTGCCTGAATATTTCAGCACTATTTCTGACGCGCCCATGATATAATGACAAATTACTCAGACACACACAACATAATCTGCTTTGTGTGTCCAGTCATTTGTTGAATAAGGGACGTTATCCACGACTAGCACGGTATTGGGCGGTAGGATAGCGACAGAAGGTGTAGTAGCAATGGAAGAACGTGTACAAAAGTTAATGTCACAGGCCGGAGTTGCCTCGCGGCGCGAGTCCGAAGCCATGATCGAACGAGGCCGTGTGATGATCAACGGAGAACGAGCCAAACTTGGCGACAAGGCTGACCTCGCTGTCGATGATGTGCGGGTGGACGGGGCCCGGCTGCATATCGAGGAAAATCGCGTCTATCTGATGGTCTACAAGCCGATGGGGATCGTGACCACTGTTCGCGCTCAAGAACAGGAAAAGCGCCGCACTGTGCGTGAACTAGTGCCTATCGAAGGAAAATTGTATCCAGTTGGGCGGCTGGATGCTGACAGCGAAGGGTTAGTCCTGCTGACTAATGACGGCGAATTGGCGCAAAAGCTGACTCATCCACGCTACGAACATCCCAAAGTCTATGAGGTGACGCTGTACGGCAATATCAGCGATGAAGCACTGGAGATTTGGCGGCGAGGAATTGTGCTGGACGATGGGCCAACGAAAGCCGCCGATGTCAAAGTCTTGAGCCGCGATAAGGAAACCACCCAACTGCGCGTCACGATGAGCGAGGGTCGCAAACGCCAGATCCGGCGCATTGCCTCGACTCTGGGACATCCGGTGCGTCAGCTTATCCGTACCGAACTGGATACGGTGAAACTTGGTACGATGCGGATTGGCGAATGGCGCTATCTGACCGATAACGAGATCAAAGCCTTGCAGGATAGTGCTGCCAGTACGCCGCGCCGGGGCAAGTTTACGCGCCCCTTGAATAACCCCAAGACCAGCCCAACTACCCGATCTACCGTGCCAGTCCGTAGTACTGGATCAAGCGGATCGAGCGGCTCTAGTGACCAACGGGGGCCGCGTCGTCCTTCGTCGGGTAAGCCTGTCAGCAGAAGATCGCCGGGTAGACCGGGCGCAACCAGCCGTCCGGGCAAGCCGGGGACACGTCGCCGTCCCGCCAGTTCAGGGACAGGCTCACGACGCTCTGGCGGTGCAGCACCGGGATCGCGCCGCCGCGCACCAACACGCCGCAATGACCATTCACGTTAGTGACGATTACGCGCAGCGGCAAGAGCGCTATGACGCATCGCGGCGCTTCTTGCGCGACGTTTTGCTGCGACCATTGGGCTTTCACCTGCTGGTGAAAATCAATGAACAGGGTATAGAAAACATCCCGGCGGCTGGCCCGACTCTGCTCATGATGAACCATATTGGCGCGATTGACCCCGCCATTATCGCGGGAGTTGCCCGCCCACGTTTCGCCATTCCCATGTCGAAGGCAGAAAACTTTCGGATTCTAGGGGTACGCCAGTTGGCGCAGTGGTGGGGTGTCTTTCCAATCCAGCGCGGCGAAGCGGATCGCGTGGCGCTGCAAAACACAATTGATCTGCTCAAGTATGGCAACATGGTACTGATGGCTCCCGAAGGCACGCGCCAACCGTCGCTCATTGAGGGCAAAGACGGTATAACCTATGTGGCGATCAAGGCCAACGCCGTGATCGTTCCTGTTGGGCTAGATGGCAGCCGCGATTTTGTGCAAAACCTGAAGCACTTGCGTCGGACTCCGGTCAGTGTGAAGTTTGGGCGGGCGTTTCGTTTTCGCACCAACGGGCAGGAACGAGTCCCACGTCCGGTCATGGCGCACATGACACAGGAAGCCATGTATCAGCTTGCTGCCCTTTTGCCAGAATATCGGCGCGGCTTCTATAGTGATCTGAGCCAAGCGACTACCGAAACTATCGAATTTGTGTGAGTGTAGAGAAACGCTGTAAACGATGCTAAAAGAAAATACCGCCAAAGCCGGATTGATCAAAGCAGTGATTCCCGGCAGTGCCGCTGCCAAGATCGGTGTGCGGGCAGGCGACGAACTGCTAGCGATCAATGGTGAGCCGTGCGAAGATGTGATCGATGTACAGTATCACGGTGCGGAAGAATGGCTCGAACTGGCGATCCGGCGCGATGGTCAAGAGATGCTGTTGGAAGGATCACGCGCCTATGACCAACCACTTGGCATGGAGTTTGAGCATCCCACCTTCGATATTGACATTCGGCGCTGCAATAATCTGTGCGAGTTCTGCTTCGTGTTGCAGATGGATCCCAAGATGCGCCGCACCTTATATATCAAAGATGATGATTACCGCTATTCCTTTCTATTTGGGCATTTCGTGACGCTGACTAATCTCTCTGATCACGATTGGGATCGAATTATCACGCAGCATCTTAGCCCGCTGTATGTGTCGGTTCATGCGACGGATCTGGAATTGCGCCGTCAATGTCTGCGTAACCCGAAAGCGCCGGACATCATGCAGCAGTTACGTGCCCTTTCCAATGATAATTTTGAAGTTCACACGCAGTTGGTCATCACTCCCGGCGTGAACGATGGCGCACACATGGAACAGAGCATAAGCGATCTGGCTTCGCTGTGGCCTACCGTGCAGAGTATCAGCGTGGTTCCGGTGGGATTAACCAAACAGCATAAGTATGGATTGCGAACGCTGTCCCGCGATGAAGCCATTGCTACGCTGGATGCCTGTGATCGCTGGCAGGCGCAGTTGCGGGCAAAGTTGGGTGTGGGCTTTGTCTACCCCACCGACGAATGGTTCCTTATCGCTGGACGAACGCTGCCCGCGTTGGATTGGTACGATGGTTTGGCCCTGCACGAGAATGGATTGGGCATGGTTCGCAGTTTCCTCGACGAGTGGCAGACCGTTCGCACGACTGAACTTGGCGAGATGAAATCGCGGGTGCAGCGGGTAACGCTGGTCACAGGGACGCTGTTTAGTCCGGTGCTTGAACAAGCCTCCGCCGAATTTGCCGCGCAAACCGGCGTGCAGATGACCGTTAAGCCTGTCACGAACACCCGACTCGGCGCAGGAATCACCGTTGCTGGACTGCTGATGAGCGAAGACGTGATCGCACAATTGCAAGCAGTGGACGATCTCGGTGATCTGGTGGTGCTGCCACGTATTATGTTCGACCACCCCAACGGCGTGAGCCTCGACGATATGTCGCCGCGAGAGGTTGCTCAAGCGCTTAACCGTCCGGTGGCACTGGCAGACCAGATGGGCGATGTAATCGACGCGGTACAGGGCAAAAACCCGCTTACATTTGAACCGGGATTGATCACGCCAGACACTTCACCATCCATCGCGAAAGAGGGCGGTTGGGCTGTCGAGAAGTATTTGTAGAAGTTGAATCGAGAGTACTCTATATAGCGTCTTCTATACGGCGAAAGGCTGGAAGATTTACGGATAGAGTTTTTTATGGACTCAGTTATAACAATCATAAAGGGGGCGATTTGAGTCATTTATTGCCAATATACAACAGGCACATATAGAAGCAATCCCAGAGTCCAAAGGGCTTCTTCCAAAGATTGACAAGATATTGAACGACGGTCAACGCTTCTATGGTAAGTATGACACTCAGTCTGTATTGGAAAAATGTAAAGGTTTCTTAAAAAACTGTTGCGGGGAAAACGACCAAGTTGATCTTCGTCCTATTCATGCTACTGACAATGGACACGGTAACGCCGCCTCTTTGCTATATATATACGTTGCTTGGTCGTTTATCGCGATGGACAAGTTTTTTGCAGCAGAAGAATTACTATTGGACGGTTGGGATACATTCAACGCTATTCAAAGTCAGTTCGGTTGCAAAGTGTATAAAGGTCAACTCGCAAATGGGCTTGTAATCTTCTACGAGCAAGTACTTGGAGATATAGGTACTGCGACTCGTTGGGCTTTACTAACTCACGCAGATGATGCGTTGGTACAGCATGATAAATATGGTGAAGGAACACAAAAACTCCGTTATCGCTTTGGCATGAGTAAAGAAGCGTTAGACGACTTTAACGAGATCATCCATGATAACATTTTGTATCAGCGAATAAATGACTGGAATCAACCGAACAGGTTTGCAGACGACCAACTTGTGAGATTTGTGCTCAGATACCCGCAACATGCACATTTGTTTGCCCACCCAACATCGACTCTTGAGATCCCTCCTTGCATTCCGTATTTAACCTGAGTTTTGGATAGGGAGAGGATACCCATCGAAGAAAACGGTAGCTTTTAGTAACCACACTGAAAGACCGTCTTGAAAGGTATCCGATAATGAGTTTACTTGAGCTATTCTGTGATGTCGATGATTTTTGGCAGCAGATGGAAGGACAGCGCCAAGCGGCGATACCAAGCCGGACAGGGCAAAAGGTCAGAAAGCCGGGGTTGTGGGAGAGTGAAATCATGAGGATTGTGATT